>JAQCKL010000325.1 GCA_027592485.1 Cyanobacteriota bacterium | reverse complement strand
ACTCTTTTTTACCGTTTTTCTTGCATTTTTAAAGCCCTAAAAGGGCTGAAGCCCTTGTCGGACATGAAGTCTATACTTTTTCAGCAAGCCCTAGCTATAGGCGGCGATCGCCCCCGCTGTATGCACATTCAGGGAGTTCACTCGGCCCAATTGCGGAATCCAGATGGCCCCTTCGCAGCGATCGAGCACCTCGGGGGGAATGCCGGTCAGCTCTCGTCCCAGAATCAAAACGGTGCGCTGAGGAAAGGTAAAGGTCGGTAGCGGCTGGCCTTGGGGGTGGGCCGTCAAGGCCCAACAGGCGACCCCATCAGCCCGCTGTTGCTCTAGCCATTGGGGCAGTTGATCGGGGGGACAAGCGGTGAGTGGTTGCCAGTGGTGTGCGGAAGCTGCCAGTTGGCGAAATTGCCAGTTTTCGACCACGTCCAGGTTGGGCAGTACCAATTGTGCGAGACCCAGCACTTCTGCGGTGCGACACAGTGCCCCCAGGTTCATGGGGTTTTGCACCAAGCTGGCGCAAAGGATTAAGGGGTGGCGTGGGATGGGGTTGGGCACTGGTTTCCTAACGGGTAGCAGCTAGAGTGCTGATTGTTATCTAAATGCAATATCCCTATTGCTAGGGTGAGCACACCCTCAAGAACGGTAGAGCCCCCTTACAAGAACAAAACGCTCTACCTCTGATTCAAACCCGTTAAGAGACCAGTGCCTAATTGTGCTGCCGCTGAAGTGCTGGTGTAGGCCCGATACCGCCTTGAGGTGCCCCAGTCCGCTTGGAAATAGGTCATGCCAAAACTTTATGCCAGAGCTGCCGTGGCAAGATGAAAGGGAACGCATGGCCGAGAGGTCAGGGAGAACTTTGTGCAGGTCACGTTTTTAGGAACCAGTTCTGGGGTACCCACCCGAGCCCGAAACGTTTCTAGCGTGGCGCTGCGGCTGCCGCAGCGGGCAGAGGTCTGGCTGTTTGACTGTGGTGAGGGCACCCAGCATCAGTTTTTGCGCAGCGAATTCAAGTCTAGCCAGGTGCGCCGCATCTTCGTCACCCACATGCATGGCGATCACATCTTTGGCTTGATGGGGTTGCTGGCCAGTTGTGGCCTCGCGGGCAACCCCCAGCAGCGGGTGGATATTTACGGTCCACCCAAACTGTATGAGTATCTGCAAGCCTGTCGCCGCTACTCCCAGACTCATTTTTCCTTCCCGATGAAGATCCATACCGTAGAACCAGGGTTGGTCTACGAAGATGACGATTTCCAAGTGATCTGCACCCAGCTCGAACATCGGGTGACTGCCTTTGGTTACCGAGTCACCGAGCGCGATCGCCCTGGCCACTTTGATGTGAAGCGGGCTCAGGCCATGGGGATTCCGTCAGGACCGCTGTATGGGCAATTAAAACGGGGCGAAGTGGTGAACTTGCCCGATGGCCGACGCATTAATGGCAAGACCCTATGTGGTCCCGATTTGCCAGGGCGGAGCTTGGTCTACTGCACCGACACCATTTTCTGTGAAAACGCGGTAGAGCTGGCCCATAAGGCGGATGTGCTCATCCATGAAGCCACCTTCTCCCACCAAGATGCGGACATGGCCTACCAGCGACTCCATTCCACCTCTACGATGGCGGCCCAGGTGGCGCTGGCGGCCCAAGCTAGGGAGCTGATCATGACCCACTTCAGCCCCCGCTATGCGCCGGGTAATGCCATTCAGCTCGATGATTTACTCACCGAAGCCCAAGCCATATTTCCCAATACGCGCATGGCTCGGGACTTTTATACCCACGAGATTGCTCGGCGGGAGCCTACGGCTCTAGCTGCCGTTTAGGGGGCAAGCGGGAGTCCATCACCCCTGGTGTGGGCAGTCCGGCACTGCTGTCGTAGCTGGACTGGAGGCGATCGCGGATTTTCCCCAATTGCTCATTGCTATTGACAGCGGCTCTAGGGGATGGCGCGTCGCTATTGGGCCAGAGGGGGAGGTCTTGACAAGGACAGGTGTGTGGGTTCACCATGGGGCCGATCGCCATCGGTACAGGCATCACACAGCGAGCGCAGTCGCTAATTTCCCAATGGGGAGAGAGCAAGTCAGCAATGGTCTGATCGGTCCCTTCTAAGTAGCAGTCTTGGCCACCGATCGCCTCTAGCTGCTGCCAGCAGTCTTCAAACTCAGCGCTGTAGTCGTCGTGATAAAAAATTGGGTTGGGTAAGCAGCGGCTGTGACGCCGTTGAAAAACAACGGGCTTCCCCAACTGGAACCAATAGGCCAAATAAGCGCGAACTTGCTGTGAGGATGCCATGACCTTTCCAAAATAGAGTGCTGGCCACTTTGACCATTGGGTCCCGTTCTGATGCTGGGCTACAGAATCAAAATGGCTCGCAGCCTGGTCCTGATCGGACGGGTGACTGCTAAAATGATGTCGTCAAAATTGAGTCAGCCAGAATTATCCAGCACTTCAACGCACCTTGATCCTAGCGCTCCCCTGCCCTCGGAACGGATTCTCTAAACTTCTCAAGATCTTGTGAGGTTTCTTAGTGAATCTCCGGTCGGCACCGGTTGCCCCAGCTTACGGATATCTACGGCATAGCCAGCGACCACTAAGTATACGGCATCGGCGATCGCGCCAACGGCACGGGTGAGGCTGCCGAGGCGATCGCGAAAGGTCCGCCCCAATGGATACGCAGGCACCACCCCCCAGCCGGTTTCTTCGGCCACCATCACCACAGCCTGCCGTCGCTGTTGTAAGGCGAGCAGCAGTTGGGTTTGGGTTTGCTGCCAATCCGGATCGGACTGATCTAGGCCGTTGGCCAACCAAGTCCCTAGGGAATCAACGACCCAATAGTCCTGAGCGTTGCCAGTACCCAAAGCCTCGGCCAATTCAACGGGCACCTCTAGGGTGCGCCAACCCGGAGGGCGGCGCTGGCGATGGGCCACCAGCCGTGCCTGCCATTCAGGATCCGCTGGATTCGAGATCGCTGTTGCCACATAGACCACGGACTGCCCCGAGGCCAAGGCCAGAGACTCTGCCCACTCACTCTTGCCTGAGCGGGTAGGACCAGTGACCAAAATCAAGGGCGGTAGAGCCATTACAACACCTTCGCAACCTCTCAAGGGATGAGACCGGGAGCCCTGATCAAGCACTGTCATAGGCCTTAGGCCAAGGGCTTAACCAATTTGATACAGTATGGGGTGCTTTACAGAACCCGCCAAGGGCTGGTCAGAACTGTGGTTACTATTTCGTCCAATACCCTGCTGCTGCGCAACATTTGGTACTACGCCATGCCCAGCAAGGCACTTAAGCCAGGGCAGATGCTGGCCAAGACCCTTTTGAATGACCCCATTCTGTTTGGCCGAAATAATCAGGGTCAAGCCTTTGCCATTCGCGATCTCTGCCCCCATCGGGCGGTGCCCTTAAGCTGTGGTTGGTTCAACGGTGAAGATGTGCAATGTTGCTACCATGGCTGGCGCTTTGATGCCGGTGGCCATTGCACTGAGATTCCTTCATTGATGGCCGATCAGCAGATGGATCTGAGCCGCTTTGATGTGCAGGCCTATGAGGTCAAAGAGGTCCAGGGCAACCTCTGGATTTATCTGCCGGATCGAGATCGCACCCAAGTCCGTCCGCCGCGATTTGATGTGCCTCGGGTGCCCGGTTTTGCCGATGATGCCCAGCCTCAGATCTCCTACACCATCAACTTTCCCTGCTTTATCGATCATGCGGTGGTGGGCCTGATGGACCCAGCCCATTCTCCCTTTGTCCATCGCTCATGGTGGTGGAGAGATGGGGCTCTCAATCCAGAAATTAAATGGTTTGATCCCTACCCCTATGGGTTCACGATGCGTAAGCATCACATGGCCAATATGGGTCGTGGCTATTGGCTGATTGGGGGCGTGCCAGATAATGAAATTCGGTTTTGCTTACCCGGAATTCGTACCGAAGAAACCACCACGGCTAAATATCGGGCGGTGAATTTAACCGCCGTTACGCCCCTCTCCGACACAGAAACGGAGGTCACTTTTCAGTTCTATTGGGACATCCCTTGGGGGATCGCCTTAAAACCGATTTTGGCTTATATGATCCCCAATTTTTTGGGGCAAGATCGAGATGTGGTGATCAAGCAACAAGTGGGTTTAAAACATGATCCCGTGTTGCGACTGATTAAGGACTCGGACACCTTGGCCCGCTGGTACTACCAACTCAAAAATGAATATCAGCGATCGCAGGATGAAAGTCGTGAATTTGTTTCCCCCGTCAAAACCCAGCAACTGCAGTGGATGGCCTAGGGATGCAGGGTAAATTGTCCGGAGGTTTAGAGACCCAGTAATTGCACCGACAATGTTGTTGTCAACTTTTATCCAGAAATTACAGTGGATCGATTGACAAATCAGTGTTGTCCGATAAATTCGTTGCTATTATCAATGACGCCTAGGCCCGATGTGGGCTGACTCGCGGGTAATTGCATCCACCGTTTCCCCAGAAATGAGGCATAACGTGAACTGATGAGCGCTACTTTGGACCCTTCTCGATTCGCTACTTCCATCAAAGCTGAGGCCGCCGCAGGGCATTTTCGGGCGATCGCCCTCTGGCTCAATCAGCCCCTCGCGCCCCATCAGCTCTACGTTCAAGTGCAAGCCGAAGGGTCAGGCCGTCTGTATCTTTTAGTCGAATTTGAGCGCCCTCCTGAGTGCGAACATCTGAGTCGCTTCATTTGCCACCGGATCTGGCAACTTGATTCCCCCCTGATTGAGGGCATCCATTTGGTGATCCGCCCCATTGGCCAAGCCCAAGCCAGCTATGATCGGCGGATACGTGTCCTCACCCCAGCCTTACGGCAGCGGCAACAACAGGCTCAAACAGCCTCCTCCCTGCCGCCCCGCCTACGTCAGGTTCAAAAACCGCAGCGACCACCCTTTGCCCCGCCGCTCAAAACCTTCCGAGCCTTGATGCTGTCGGGCTCAGCGGTCGCCGCTTTCATCTTGGGCTGCGCCATTGAAGTCATCCTGTCCAGCGGACAAGAGCCGTCACTGCCCTTCCAGCGGGAAGCACTGGCCCCCCTCACCACGCCCTCTGAGACAGACCCCAGCACCACCGCCCTGACCGTGTCCTATCCCGCCCGTGCAGCAGACCGACCCCATGTGGTGAATGCGGCCCTAGAGCCCGTGGCCGTTATTCCCCATGACGTCCTTGGATCATCCCCTGATCCAACGGTGACCCTTGTGTTTGGCGGCGATGTCACCCTAGATGATTTGCCCTATCGGGATCTCAATCCTGATCAGCAACTCCTGGCCGGGGTTAGCGCCTATCAACAAGCCGATGTGGCCATGGTGAGCTTAAACAACCCCCTCGCCACAGCCGGAACCTCTCTAGAAGAAGACTTTATTGAGCGACAGCGACCTGACGCCATCAATCTCCTCAAGGCGGGAGGGGTCGATATTGTCGATCTTTCCAGTGAAAACACCATGACCTTTGGGGCTCAGGGGCTCGTCGAAACCCTGGAAACCCTGGATAGCCATGGCATGTATCGAGTCGGTGCCGGTCGAAACGAGCGGGAGGCCCGTCGCCCTGAAATTTTAGATGTGAAGGGACAGCGGATCGCCTACCTCAGCTATAACCAGACCGACTTTGCCCAAGCCCATGGTGAGGTTGGGGGCATCAATACCCTGGCCAAACAACGGCTGGTCGAAGACATTCGCGCGATTCGTCAGGAAGTGGATTGGCTAGGGGGGAATTACCGCTGGCAAC
>JAQCKL010000324.1 GCA_027592485.1 Cyanobacteriota bacterium | reverse complement strand
GCATGGCACTCACCGGAGATGGGAAATGCTTCTAGCTTATGTCTTAATGCAATTGGCGACTGCTATAATGCTGATTTTGAGGGGGAAATGATGGCCAAATCTGCCTTGCCAGCGCACCATTTGTTGGCAGGATTGATGGAACATCCAACGATCAATGGCCACAATTAAACCGGTTTCTTCGGCCACGGTGATAAATTGGTCGGGCGCAATTAAGCCTCGGCTAGGGTGCTGCCAACGGATTAAGGCTTCGAAGCCCACTAAACGGCTGTCAGCCAGATCAAAAATCGGTTGATAGTAGGGAATAAATTCCTGATGCTCTAAGGCGCGACGCAGATCGGTTTCTAAGGTCAGCCGCTGTAAGACTTGCACATGCATGTCGGCGTCAAAAAACTTATAGGAATTGTGGAGTTTAGCCTTGGCGCGGTACATGGCAATATCAGCATCTCGAATCAGGTCTGCGGCTTGTTGATAATGGGCTTTACCCATCACGATGCCAATACTAAAACTCGTGAAAATCTCATGGCCATTCAGGATGAAGGGGTTTCTGCCGTCGGCCAAGATGCGCTCGGCAACCTGCACAACTTCCTCCGTGGTATGGATGTTTTCGAGCAAAATCACAAACTCATCTCCCCCCAAGCGAGCCACCACATCAATGTTGCGGAGATGAACTTTGAGCCTTTCGGAGATCGCAATCAGGAGCTGATCACCAACGGAGTGACCCAAGCTGTCATTGATCACTTTGAACCGGTCTAGATCGAGAAATAGAACCGCATACTGATGGTTTTGAAGCCGTTGGGCACGGTGAATGGCCAGCTCAATGCGGTCTATCAATAGGGTCCGATTGGGTAAACCGGTGAGGGGGTCATGGAGCGCATTGTGGGTGATTTGCGCTTGGGCCTGTTTGATCTCGCTAATATCGCGGCAGACACAAATGAGTAAATCATCTTCGGTAAGGGTAAGGGAAATCCCTTGGGCAAAGGTAGAGCCATCTTTGCGGGTGGCAATGCCCTCCCCTTGCCAAGCCCGATCCCGCGCCAGCAAAGGGAAAACCTCCCGCTGAAACCGCGCCACTTCCCCTGGTGCGTATAACGTCTGCCAGGACTGGCCCAACAGCGCTTCGGGCTGGTCGTAGCCAAACAGACTCAGGTGGGCTTGGTTCACATAGGTGTAGGTGCCATTTTGCAAAATACCGATGCCATCGCTGGCGGCCTCGATCGCCGCTAATTGTTGCTTAATGGCGGCTTCAGCGGCTTTGCGATCGGTGATGTCTTGGTAGGTGCCCAAAATGCCAATCACCTCGCCTTCTAGGTTATGGAGAGGCAGTTTGTTGGTTTCTGACCAGATTTCACAGCCATCGACCCGGTGTTGGGTTTCGATAATGTCCAGCTTGGCCATATTGGATTCGATCACTTGGAGATCGTCGGCCCGATAGGCGACCGCTTCGGCGGTGGTCCAGGGCAAATCGTAGTCGGTCTTGCCGTCCAATTCTTCTAAGCTAGCCAGCCCAGCGTTTTTCAGGAAATTACGATTACCCCCCCGGTACACCAGGTTGCGATCTTTCCAAAAGACCATCAGGGGAAAGGTATCGAGAACGGTTTGTAAGAACTGCTCCCGCTCCTGTAGCTCGGCGGTACGCTCAGCCACCTTTGTCTCTAAGGCTTGGTTGAGCTGCTCTAGGGCCGTGCTGGCTCGCTGCCGCTCGAGTTCGGCGGCGGCCCGGGCGGCAAAGACCCCCAGGATCTGTTGGGCGCGTTGGGCATCGGGAATGGGGTGGCGATCGAGGATGCAGAGATTACCGATCGCCTGCCCTTGGCTACCGTATAGGGCAACGCCGAGGTAACTCTCTGCAGCTAGGTCAACTAAACCGGAATCTTCAGGAAAGCGATCGCACACAGCAGATGCACAGTACAGTTCTCCCGTCTGTATTACTAGCCCACAGGGGGTGTGAGCTGAGGGATAGGCGAAATTGGGTTTTAGGCTACCGTCGGCCCAAAAAGCTAGGGACTGTAGCTCTGTGTCTACCCGTTCGGTGACGAGGGCATAGGAGACCCCTAAGGCTTCGGCAATGTGGCGGACTAAAGCGGGGAAAAAGTCTTGGCCCGTAGTAGCGGCGGTGCCGGAAATCAGGTTTTGGAGGGCGACTTCGTCTCGCTGGCGAGCCGTAATGTCCTGGTAAGTCCCTAAGACCCCAATGACTTCGCCCGCCAAGTTATGGAGGGGCAATTTATTGGTTTCGATCCAGGCTTGCTGGCCATTGGCCAACACTTGGGTTTCAACAATGCCAAGTTTGGCGATGCCGGAAGTGATCACTTGGCGATCATCACGCCGATAAGCTGCGGCTTCCGTTTGCTTGCATGGCAAGTCATCATCGGTTTTGCCAATTAGGTCAGCAACAGAGTCTAATCCCGCATCCCGTAGGAAGTTACGGTTGCCACCGAGGTAAACGGAATTTTTCGTTTTCCAAAATACCGAGAGGGGAAAGGTATCGAGTACGGTTTGCAAAAATTGCTCCCGCTCTTGCAGGGCAGCGGTGCGTTCTGCCACTTTGGCTTCTAAGGCTTGATTCAGTTGCTCTAAGGCCGTGGTGGATCGCTGGCGTTCCAACTCAGCGGCGGCCCGCGCCGCAAACACCCGCAAAATTTGTGTTGCCCGCTCGGGAGATGGAATACCCTGCTGATTCATAATGCAGAGGTGGCCAATGGCCTGACCATCACTCCCCTGCAATACCACCCCCAGATAGCTCTCGGCCTGCATATCGACTAGATCAGAATCTTGCGGAAAACGGGCTTGGACGGAGTCTTGACAGTAGAAGTAGCCTGCCCGCAATGCCTGCTCACAGGGGGTATGAGCAATCCCATAGAGATAGGTGGGTTGCAAGGCCCCGTTGGCCCAAAACCCAAGGGTTCGCAGCTCGCTGCCCACTTGCTCGGTAACCAGGGCATAGGAGACCTGCAAGGCTTGGGCGATGTGGCGGACTAAAGCGGGGAAAAAGTCTTGGCCGATGGTGGCCGCAGTGCCTTCAATCAGGTTTTGGAGCTGCTGCTCTGCTGCTCTCCGTTCGGCTTCCAGCCGTTTGCGCTCGCTGATATCACGAATCATCAACAGCACAGTATCTGCACTGCTCTTAATGGCTCTGATTTCTTCGTCTTGGAGCCGATCTTCGACTTGAAGTTGCTGCTCAAAAACCTGTAGCTCTCCGGTCTCAAAGGCTTTTTGCAAGTAGTACAAATACCGTTGGGCAAGGTTGGGCGGCAACACGTCCGTGATGTGCATGCCGACACGATCAACTTCCGGAGAGATACAGTCAAAACCAATGTGGGGGTTAACCAAGCTACGATAAATGCCCTCGGGGCTTAACACCACAATTAAGTCAGGAATGGCTGCCAAGATGGCGCGACTTTGGGCCTCGCTCTTGATCAGTGCTGCTTCGACCTGCTTGCGTTCGGCTTCGAGCCGCGCTCTCTCGCTAATATCGCGAATCATAAACAGGACCTCGTCCTCACCACTCTTGACCACCCGTACTTCTTCGTAACGAATCTGCCCTCCGACCTGCACCTGTTGCTCATAGGTGTACAGTTCTCCGGTATGCAGCGCTTCTGCGACATAGTGCAGTTGTCGCTGGGCGAGGTCTGTGGGCAATACCTCCACCATGGCTAAACCCACCGGGTTAAACTCGGCTGGGAATAAGGTGATTTCTGGCCGGTGGGTCACGATATCCCTATAAATGCCATCGGCCCCGACGCAAAACAGATAGTCTGGCAGGGTCGCTAGGATGGCGCGATTTCTGGCTTCACTTTGCATCAGGGCAGCCTCCGCCTGCTGGCGGTCTGCTTCGGCCCGCTTGCGATTGCTAATATCGCGTACCAGCAGCAGGACCTCATCCTCGCCATAGGGTACGACTCGCACCTCTTCGGTCTGTTGCTGCCCCCTAAACAAAAACGACTGCTCGTAGATTTGGAGGGTGCCGGTCTCAAAAGCTTGCTCAATGTAGTGCAGCCGCTGCTTGGCGATGGCAGGGGACATGACTTCGGCAACATGCTTACCCACCGAATCCTGCGGATTGCCCACAATCGAAAAATCGGGATTGGCCAAAAATTCCAAATAAATTCCGCTCCGGCTGACCCGCATCATCAGGTCGGGGATGGCGCTGAGTAAGGTCCGTTGGTGGGCTTCGCTTTGGGCAAGGGCCATTTCCGACTGCTTGCGATCGCTGATGTCGGTGATGGTGCCCACGTAGCCCGTCACCGGCCCCAGACCATCCCGTTCCGCCACGATTTCGGTATAGACCCACTTCACCGTGCCGTCAGCGTGCTGAAATCGATATTCTAGTTGCAAAGGATGGTGGTGTTGGCGAAGCTGATCCCAAGCCGCTGCGACCCAATCTCGGTCTTCGGGGTGCAGGCGATCGCGCCACTGCCCTGCCAGGGCGGTCTCAGGCGTTAAATCACAGATTTGACAACAGCGATCGTTCACATAAACGCAATTGCCCTCAGCATTATGGCGAAAGAGGCCGACGGGGGCTGACATGATGAAACGGGGGTAGCTCTGATCCCCGCTCAGCGAGGATGGCTGCACCGGGCTGTCTCCATTGCCCCAAGGGCGCTGGAGCAAAGCTGATTGGAGGCTTTGCTGGTTGATCCAGCCCACCAAGCCTCGCTCGTCTACAACGGGTAAATGACACCCTGGATGTTGCTGAAGCTGCTGACGTACCGCCGCAATATCGGTGAGATCTGATACCTGTATTGGGTGAATGTCTAGGGTGACCATCGCCCCAACCGTTAATGAAGCCAAGGCATCGGCCTGGGCCATAGGCTGGGCCATCAGACGCACTATGTCTCGCTCGGTCAGTAGGCCGAGTACCTGCTTGCCTTGCACCACCACCACACAGCTATGGCGAATCTCGCCATGGGGACCCTCAAAGGTTGGTGGCGCTTGGCCCATCAGCGCGATCGCCGCCATCATGGTCATTTCTGGTGAGACCACCAGCGGATCCCGAACGATAGCAGCGGTCAAGTCAAAGGAGAGGGGAGCCATAGCATGGGAGATTGAAATTTGCGGAGTACGGACTTGTCTTGGGCCACTTTGCTTAGGATACCGAGTATCCGTCTGAGGCTTTGTGCAGAAGCAACGTGTCATTGATCTGCACATTCAGACAGGGGAGCCAGGGGGTGACCACCGCTTCAGCCACAATCGTGCCGCTCATATCGGGCTGGAATTGGTACACCACCACCCGATCAGCCGCCAAAAAGTGCTGCACCTCCTCAACGATGGCGGTGGCGATGGCGTCTAACTGGGTGTACTGCCGGATCCGCAGGGCCATTTCACCGATCAGCGTTTCTTGGCGCTGCGATCGCCGCAACTTTTGGGTCAGAGCCACCTGGCGGAGACTGTTGTGGGTGACCAGCCCGGCTAAATGTCATTGCTTGCCTAGGAGTGGTAAATGACGAATCCGATGCTGTCGGCATAATTGCACGGCGGTTTTGACCTCGGTAAACGCCGCTTCTGACAAACTCACCACGGGATGGCTCATGACTCGCCCAACCGCCACATCGTCCAAAGAGTGCTGCTGGGCCGTTAGTCGTACCACGTCCCTTTCGGTCAAGATCCCGACCACCCGCTGATGGCTAACCACGACGACGCAGGTGGGCTCGCCCTCTAAGAGGATGTTTGAAAAGTCGGTCTTGAAGTAATAAAAGCTCTCAGGGTATAAGTTGCGACAAGTAAAACCCGCACTCCCT
>JAQCKL010000323.1 GCA_027592485.1 Cyanobacteriota bacterium | reverse complement strand
GCATCATGGTGCGGCGACTCGCGTAGCGATTTTGACACCGAATAACTTTTCAAACATCCTCTTATGGGGCCTCCACTAAAGTGCATGACAGCCAGTTTTCTTCTAACTGTCCGGCAGCCATTACAGTACCTTCCAATTTCTGGAGTTCCCCAAGCCAGCCAGAAGCTGTCTCCACAAAAAATGCATGATGTATATATCTTGTCAACCCTATTTAGTCTTGGTTGGGCCATGCTTTTCAAACCATTATCTACCCAATCAAAATAATATGTATGACATGTACGATATACAAGCGCACCAATAAATTTGTCTGGTTGGCAATGACACACTGAAAACATATCTAGTGTCCAGGAGCTAATTTTTTTTAAAAAAACTCTAACATTAGTGTTGGTTCAATATTCAAAATATTGTCGTCTTGCTTTTGTATCTCTTCAATCCGATATGGACTTAGCCTAAGAAAGGTGACTAAGGCGAATGTCGAGATTGCTCGTTTACTAAGAGATCAGCTATGCAGGCACAACTTATGATTCAGCCCTCATCTTTTATTGATGCAGGCATTCAAATACAGTCCGTCAAAGGAATCTCCCTCTTCAAATTCAGCGAGGACCTGCAAACACAACTAGAGACTCTTAACGCAAAACAACGAGACTCTAGCTTGACCTCTGATGAACAAGTTGAACTGAGTGGAATTCTAGAACTTGATCGAATTTTCACCCTGCTCAATGCAAAAATCATTGCCAAGTCCACGATGGCTCTTACCGGATAGCGGGTATCAATCCTCGTCAAAAATGCTACCAAAGAACTCGATTGTGTCCTTTAGCGCCGCAATAAATGTATCAATTTCTTGAGTGGTGTTGTAGAAATACAAACTCGCCCGCGCCGTCGAAGTCACCCCCAAGTGACGGTGCAGCGGCTGGGTGCAGTGATGTCCCGAGCGAATTGCTACCCCCGATTGATCCATCAGCGTCGAAAGATCCTGGGCATGGATGCCCTCCACCGTGAACGTGGCTAAGGCCGCGCGGCCACTGCCATCCGCCTGCGGTTGGGGGCCGTAGAGGGTGAGCTGTGGGATCGGGTTGAGCTGTTGGTAGAGGTAGGCAGTGAGGTCGTGCTCGTAGCGGGCGATCGCCGCCATCCCCAACGTACTCAGATAATCCACCGCCGCCCCCAGGGTGATCGCCTCACAGATGGCCGGGGTGCCCGCCTCAAACTTGTGGGGCAGTTCCGCGTAGGTGGAATGGTCTAAAAACACATCGGCAATCATTTCCCCACCCCCCAAAAAGGGTGGCATCGCTTGCAGGATCGCTAGCTTGCCGTAGAGGAAACCCGCGCCGGTGGGGCCACACATCTTGTGACCCGAAGCCACCAGCCAGTCACAATCCAACGCCTGCACATCCAGCACCATGTGGGGGGCACTTTGGCAGGCATCGATCAATACCTTCGCCCCGTATTGATGGGCGATCGCCGCCACCTCCGCCACTGGGTTAATGCACCCCAAGGTATTGGAGACGTGGTTGATCGCCACTAGCTTGGTTTTATCGGACACCAACTGCTTGAACTGATCCAGGTCAAATTCTTGGGTGTCCGTCAGTTCCACAAACTTCAGCACCGCCCCGGTGCGCTGGGTGACAAACTGCCAGGGCACCAAGTTGCTGTGGTGCTCCATCACCGACAGGATGATTTCATCCCCCGGTTGAAGCTGGCTCATGCCCCAACTGTAGGCCACCAGATTGATCGCTTCACTGGCGTTGCGGGTAAAGACAATCTCATCCCGAGAGGCCGCATTCACAAAGGCGGCGATCTTGTCCCGCGCCCCCTCATAGGCATCTGTCGCCCGCGCACTCAGGGCATGGACGCCACGATGGACATTGGCATTGTCGTATTCGTAGTAGTGATTCAGCGCTTCCAGCACCGCTCGCGGCTTTTGAGAAGTGGCCGCATTGTCGAAATACACCAGGGGATGCCCGTTGACCGTCTGGGCCAGGATGGGGAAGTCAGCACGGACCAGGGCAGCAAGGGTGCGATCTTGAGTGCGATCTTGGGCAAGGGTCATGGCGGTGGGGCGCAGAGGGGAGAGAGAGCAAGGGAGCGGCAGGGGAAAATGGGTTAGCGGGTCCAGGCGGTAATCACCTGGGTCAGGGTTTCTCGCAGGGAGGGGAGGGGGATGGCGTCGATAATCTCCATGGCAAACCCATAGATCAAAAGCTGTTGGGCCTGCTCACCGCTAATGCCGCGACTCTGGAGATAGAACACCTCGTCGGCATCCAGTTGGCTGATAGTGGCCCCATGGGCGCACTTGACATTGTCGGCCACAATATCCAGCTCGGGTTTGGTATCGATGCGGCCTTTGTCCGACAGCAGCAGATTGCGATTGAGCTGGCTGGCGTTGGTTTGCTGGGCGTTGCGGGGCACCCACATTTTGCCGTTGAAGACGGCATGGGCGCGGTCATCGACGATGCATTTGTGGCGCTGATTGGCGGTGCCGTGGGGATGGTTGAAGGCAATGATGCTGTGGGTGTCGGCCAGTTGGGTCCCGGCGATCGCGCTCAGCCCTTGCAGCGTCGTCTCGGTTTGGGGACCGGTTTGGGTGACCTCTAGGTTATGGCGCGAGAGCTGGGCTCCAGTGGTGATGGGCGTACAGGTGTAGCGGCTGTCGCAACCTTGGGTCACCGCCGTTTTACCGATGTGGAACGTGCCCGATCCTTCCCGCTGGAGACGCACATGGTTGACTTGGGCATTGTCCTCCACCCAGATTTCCGTGACGCTGTTGGTGAAGTGGGCCTTGGAATCACTGCCGTAGAAGTCTTCCACCAGGGTGATAGCACTGCCCGACTCCGCCACCACTAGACAGCGGGGCTGGCTCAGGGTCGCTGCCCCATCGCCAGCGATCGAGAGGAACACCAGTTGGATCGGCGCTGCAATCACTTGGTTGCTGGGCACCCAGAGGATGGCTGCATCCTGAAAGCCGACGGTGTTGAGGGATGCAAAGACATCGTGGTTCCCGGCGGACTGGCCGAGGCAATCGTCGAACTTGCTTGTGAAGGTGCCGCTGTAGAGATGGGCTAAATTCCCAACAATCAGTCCTTCCGGCAGAGCATCCAGCTGGGAAAGGGACGCGCTGAATTGTCCATTCACAAACACCAACCGATGGGTGACTTCAGGTAGGGCAATGGCTGCGAGGGTCTCGGCATCCACCTCGGGCGTCACTGTGCTGGGCTGAAAGGACACCGACAGCATCGGAGCCAGGTTGGTGAAGCGCCAATCTTCCTGGCGGGTGTCGGGGAAGCCGTGCTCTTGGGCGATCGCCGCCGCCTGCTTCCTCAGGGTTGTGAAGGGGAGATCCGCTGGCACCGCCGCTTGGGCAGTGGCCAAGAGCCCATTCAGATATGCCTGCCGCTCGGCTTGGGGCTTAGATGTTTGGGTCTTAGACATCACCGTTACATCTGAGTTGGAAACTTGAATGGCCATTACGCTGCCACCTCAACCTGTTTCTCCGTTTGATGGGCCGCCAAAAGGTCTTCGTAACCCTCGGTCTCCAGCCGTTCCGCCAGTTCCTTGCCGCCGGTGGTGATAATGCGACCGTCGGCCACCACATGGACAAAGTCCGGCACGATGTAGTTCAGCAGCCGTTGGTAGTGGGTAATCATCACCACGGCGTTGGTGGGGTTGGCGAGCTGGTTAACGCCCCCCGCTACGGTTTTCAGGGCGTCGATATCCAGGCCCGAGTCGGTTTCATCCAAAATCGCCAGGGTGGGCTCCAGCAGAGCCATTTGCAAAATCTCGTTGCGCTTCTTTTCGCCCCCAGAGAAGCCCTCGTTGACGCTGCGATCGAGGAAGGAGGCGTCCATTTTGACCACATCCAGCTTTTCTTCGATCAGGTCGTCAAAGTCGAAGACATCCAGCTCTTCTTCCCCTTTGGCCTTGCGATGGGCGTTGAAGGCCACCCGCAAAAAGTCACGGTTGCTCACCCCAGGGATGGCGAGGGGATATTGGAAGGCGAGGAAAATACCAGCGGTGGCGCGATCGTGGGGCTCTAAATCCGCAATGTCTTGGCCCTTAAAAATAATCTGCCCGGCGGTAACCTCATAGTCGGGGTGACCGGCCAGCACCTTCGAGAAGGTACTTTTGCCGGAGCCATTCAACCCCATGATGGCGTGGATTTCCCCCGCCTTTACCTCTAGGTTGATGCCCTTCAAGATTTCAGTGCCGTCCACCGTGGCGTGGAGGTTCTGCACCGAGAGAATGATGTCGCTGTTTTCGTTAATCATTGCCTTGGGAATTCACAGGTCCGTTATCACAGTCAGAAAAAAATCAGAATCAAAAACAAGCCTTACTTCATCAGCATTCGAGCCTTGTCGGGGCTGTCGGGGTTCAAGATCAGCTGCTCTCGCTTCGGGTCCACCATTACATCCATCCCCTGCATCGGAATCGCCCCCAGCAGCACGTCAGTATCGGCTTCCACCACCACGGCATTCACTACGGTTCTCCGGTTCTGAAACCGCACCTCCACAGGACCGACGACATCGGCCCGCATCAACGTGCCGTTAGCGAGTTCAGTATCGACCTCATCAACGTGACGCAATGCCAACTGTTTTGAGAGGGAACGAGAGATCACCAGCATGGATGAGCCCGTATCAACGAGAGCTAGCACTTTTAGGCGACGGATATCATCTGCCGACAAATAGCCTTCCTCTGCCAACACTAAGTCGGCTCCCCGAATCAGTTCAATTTCAGCGTAGGTGATGCCCATAATGCTTTAGCCCACTGCATTTTCGAGCTTCAGGGCCATGAGCTTGTCCGCCTCTGCCGCAAACTCCATGGGCAGTTCGTTGAACACCTCACGACAGAAGCCGCTGATGATCATCGAGACCGCATCTTCGGGGGAAATGCCGCGCTGGGCAAAGTAGAAGAGCTGATCTTCGCCAATTTTGGAGGTAGAGGCTTCGTGCTCGACCCGAGCGGTGGGATTCTGCACCTGGATATAAGGAAAGGTGTTGGCGTTGGAGGTATCGCCAATCAGCATCGAGTCACATTGGGAATAGTTGCGGGCTCCCGTGGCATTGGGTCCCACTTTCACTAAACCGCGATAGCTGTTGGTGGACTTCCCTGCCGAAATCCCCTTTGAGACGATGGTGCTGCGGGTATTTTTGCCAATGTGGACCATCTTGGTACCGGTGTCGGCCTGCTGCATGTGGTTGGTCAGGGCCACGGAATAGAACTCCCCGACGGAGTTGTCACCGACCAGGAGACAACTGGGATACTTCCAGGTAATGGCAGAGCCGGTTTCCACCTGGGTCCAGGAAATTTTGGAATTCTTACCGGCGCAGAGGCCGCGCTTGGTCACAAAGTTATAGATGCCGCCCTTGCCGTTCTCGTCCCCAGCGAACCAGTTTTGGACGGTGGAATACTTGATATCGGCGTTATCCAGCGCCACCAGTTCGACGATCGCCGCATGGAGCTGATTGCTGTCATACATGGGGGCCGTGCAGCCCTCCAGGTAGGTGACCGAGCTGCCCGACTCCGCCACGATCAGGGTGCGCTCAAACTGCCCCGAATCCCCATTGTTAATGCGGAAATAGGTGGACAGGTCCATGGGACATTTCGTGTCCTTGGGGATGTACACAAAGGAGCCGTCGCTGAACACCGCTGAGTTGAGGGCGGCAAAATAGTTGTCCCCCACCGGCACCACGGTGCCCAGGTACTTTTCAACTAGCTCGGGATGCTCCTGCACCGCCTCTGAGATGGA
>JAQCKL010000322.1 GCA_027592485.1 Cyanobacteriota bacterium | reverse complement strand
CTTAAGAGATGCGATGGAGCACGTTCTCAAGGTGGTAACGTCTTAACCTAAGTGGCGACGGCTATATCCAGCGCTGGATAGATTTTATGCGGATAGCGAATTAATTTGATGCGACTTGTGCATTTGACTTGGGGCTTTGCATTGAGTGATACAAATTTCTGCTGGTTTTGGGTGAGATTTGGTTTTGGGCGTTGCTGACTTTTGATGACTTGATTAACTCCATGGCCCCTAAATTCACTCGGTTTTTGGGTTCAGTGCGGCTGGCGGTGCCCCTGTTGGCGGCGATCGCCGCCATCCTGATCGGAGCCACATTTTATGAGTCCCAAGTGGGCTCAGAGGTGGTCCAGCGGGAGATTTATAAGAGCGCCTGGTTTGGCGCGTTAATGTTCCTGCTGGCGGTGAATCTAGGCATCTCCACCCTGAGTCGCTATCCCTGGAAAGGCCCCCGCAAAACCGGCTTTGCCCTCGCCCACTGGGGTTTGATTGTGATCATTGCGGGCTCGGCAGCGGTCATTCATATCAGCACGGAAGGGATGCTGCTGGTGCGCACCGACAGCGGGCCGAATAACCAAATTCGCGTGGCCGGTGACCTATTAGAGGTGATTGCCCCCGACCAAACCCGTCAGCAAGCCGATTTATTTATTAAGGCAGATGGCACCGTTGTGCCCCATAAGGTCGGTGATTTGGCCCTAGTGGGTTACAGCGAAAACGCCATTAAGACGGTCAGCTTTACGGATGATGGCCCGGTGGAGAACCTGGCAGTGCAGGTGCAGCTCCGCAGCGATCGCATGGGTCAGACCCTAGAGCGCTGGCTCGCGGTTGCCCCATCCGGTTACCGGCAAATGGATGTCGGCCCCGCCCATTTAGAAATTGCCCAAGCCCAGGACAAAGCCGAACTCACGCAACTGCTCAGTCCGCCGTCAACAGATCCGGCCCCTTTTGGCATCTTAAACTTCGGGGCCAGGCGTCTAGATGTTCAAGAAACTCTTGGGCAAACCCAGGCCTTGGCGAATGGCGTCACGGTGGAATTGGTGAATGTCTGGCCTGACTTTCGCCTGGGCAGCAATAATCAACCCACTTCGGCTTCGGGGCAATTTCGCAACCCAGCCGTACAGCTCAACCTCACCCAGGGGGATGCCCAAGCCCGGTGGTTTGTGTTTGCCAAATCGGAGTTAGAGCCGGTCAAAACGGGGGATGAGATTGCGATCGCGGTGCAATACGACGCCCCCACCGTCACCGCCTCGGACTATTTCCGGGTGGTGGCTGGCCCAGACCAGCAGTTGTACTATGCGGCCCGTTCTTCCAAGGGGTTTAAATCCGGCCCTTTTCAGGCCGGTGAGTCAGTGACTCCCGGCTGGGCCGACTTCAAGATTTCCCTCAACCAGCGCCTTGACCATGCCCAGGTGCAGCGCCAAGTGGTGCCCGTAACCCCCGTCGCCAGCGGCACCCTCGCCGACGAAGGGGCTCCGGCGCTGCGGGTGGTCACGGCGGATGGCCAAGATTTCTGGCTACCCTGGGGGGAACCCACCACCCTGGAAACCTCGGACGGCGATTACTTTGCGGTCTTTAGCCCCAAGCTGCTCGAATTACCCTTTTACGTGAAGCTGGATGATTTCATCGTCGAGCGCAACGAAGGCAGTGAATCGGTGGCCATGTGGACCAGCAAGGTGACCTTGTTTGATGCCAAAACCGATACGGCGGTGCGCCGTACGGTGTGGATGAACCATCCCACCTGGTTCCGGGGCTGGAAGCTGGCCCAGGCTTCTTGGAATCCGGGGGATCTCAAGCAGTCCACCCTCCAAATTAAGCGGGAGCCTTGGTGGGTCACCGCCCTGACTTGGATCGGATCGCTGATGGTAGTGATGGGTATCGGTACCATGTTCTATGGACCTGGACTGATGAAAAAATTCCGGTCTGTCTCTAAAGGCAAAACCCCTGATGCCCCCGATTCAGAGCCTGAGGCGGATGCACCCACCGATGGGGCAACTCCTACCATTCCGATTTTGGCCGTCTTCGGTAAATAGCAGTCTCTCCTGCTAACTTCAACTCCGCTTTGCCCATCCAAAATTGAGATAACGATACTCACCATGAAAGGTCTATCCCTAATCAAATTTGTTATCGGCTTTTGCCTGGGCTGCCTGTTGTTACTCATGCCCTTGAGCCAGTTTCAGCCCGACAGCCTAGAGTCGATGCGGACCCTGGCGGTGCAGCTGGATGGCCGCAAAAAGCCCCTCGACACCGTGGCCAAGGAAACCGTGGCCAAAATCCATGGTTCCACCCGCTATGAGCGGGCGGATGGCAGCAAGGAGGACTACCTCAGCACCTATTTGGCGATGTGGTTTAACACCCGCAACTGGAATGAAGAGCCCTTTGTATTGGTGAGCTATCGCCCCCTTAAGGAAGCGACGGGGTTAGACCTGGAGCGTAAGCAGTTTACCTTTCAGGAGCTGATGACCAATGGGCCGTTGACCGAAATTGTGCGGCAGGCCCATCAAAATCAACTCAGCGATCGCGATCTCAGCCGCGATCAGCGCGAGGCCCTCACCATTGAGGATCGCCTCAACCTGCTGTACCAATCCGTCGGCGATAATACGCTGCCCATCGTGCCCCACCCCGAAGACATTAAGGGTAAATGGGCCGGACTGAACGAAGCGCAGCAGCTCTATGCCCCCGAAACGGTGGCCCCCCTCATGGCCCAATTCGCCATGATGCAGCAGGCGCTCTTGCGGGGTGGGGATACCCATTTATCGATGATTGGCACCTTTGCGACGGAACTCAAGCAAGGGCTCACAGATCTGAGTACAGCCATTTATCCCGCCGATGCCACCCTGCAACGGGAGGTGAATTTCAACCATTTCCATCCCTTTGCCAAAGCTTGGCAGCTCTACGCCCTGGCCTTTGGGGTGATGTTGGTGAGTCTGTGGGTGAAGCCTTGGGACCTGTATTGGAGTGCGATCGGCCTCTTCACCACGGGGATTGCGGTGCAGAGTTACGGGTTCTGGTTGCGGATGCAGATTGCCGGTCGTCCCCCGGTCACCAATATGTATGAGTCGGTGGTGTGGGTGGGGTTTGGAATTGCGGCGATCGCCCTCGCCTTCGAACTCATCTCCCGCAGTCGCTACTATCTCTTAGCGGCTGCCCCCTTAGCGGTGGTTTGCTTGGTGTTGGCCGATAGCCTCCCGGCGGTACTGGACCCTAGCATTTCGCCCCTGGTGCCGGTGCTCCGAGATAATTTCTGGCTCAGCATCCATGTGCCCACCATCGCCCTGAGCTACGCCAGCTTTGCGTTGGCCCTGGGCTTGGGCCATGTCACCCTGGGGAATTACCTGTTTTCGCCGGGGGCAAAGAAGCGGATCAAAACCCTGTCGCAGCTTACTTACCGGGTGCTACAGGTGGGGATTTTGCTGCTGACAGCGGGGATTATCCTTGGCGGCATTTGGGCGCACTTCTCCTGGGGACGCTTCTGGGGCTGGGATCCCAAGGAAACCTGGGCCTTGATTGCTTTGCTCTGCTACCTAGCGCCCCTCCATGGTCGCCTGGTGGGCTGGATTGGGGATTTTGGCATTAGTGTGGCTAGCGTCGTGGCCTTTAATGCCGTCCTCATGGCCTGGTATGGGGTGAATTTTGTGCTCGGCACGGGTCTCCACAGCTATGGCTTCGGCACCGGCGGCTCGGAACTGTTTCTCGCCTCGGTAGTCGGCCTCGATCTGTTGTTTGTGCTCGTCGCCGCTGCCCGCCATTACGGTTGGCTGGGGGGTGCTGATGCACTCTCTACGGCTGAGAACAACGGATAATACCCCACTGTTGGGCGGGGCTGATTGCGCTTTGGGCCATTGAGTAGGGGATGCTGAGTGGGCTGCGCAATACCTCAGCGCTGAATGCGAATCAGCCGCTGGCTTGGGTGGATCGCCAGCCGTATAAAGCATCTTTGACTTCTCTGGCAACCCTTAAGCCCGATAGATAAGCACCATGGGCGGTTCCAAAATGGTTGCGTTCGGTTGCCTCTCCTGCAAAGAAAAGCTTATTCCCTAACGATGCGGCAAGGTGGTCACGCATCTTCGGAATGCTGCCCAAGGCATTGAAGGAATATGATCCCCGTGCATAGGGGTCAGAGAACCAGCGCGTAATCTGATGGTCTATGGGCTCAGGAATGTCATTGCCGAAAAGACGCTTCAGGCTAGTCATCGCACTGGCAATCGTTTGTTCATCAGTCCATGCCTCCATATTCTTGCCTTGGTCTGCAGCATTGAAGCCAAGCAAAATCGGCTGATTTAAAGCAGAGCTGAAGCTAACCCACTCAGTCCACTCTCCCCGGTTGGGTGAGACTTGCTCAATCCAATCAACATTATCTGGCCAAAAAACGTGCGGAAATCTGAGGTAGCACTTGTTTAAAGTTCCCATCCCAATTGAACGAATGGCCTGGATCTTTTGCTCAGGTAGCTCAGGGAAAAACATGGCCTGAGCGGCCTTTAGAACGCCAAGGGGCAAGGTGACAATCACCCCATTTGCCCTGTAACTGCTGCGATTTGTCCTGACGACAACCGCTTCCTCAGACCAGTCAATTTCTTCCACCGTCTGGCCTAACTTTATATTGAGTCCATTTGCCAAATAATCGACAATGGTCCGGTATCCCTCCATGAATAAGGCATCGTCGCCATCGTATGTCGCGCTGTCATCGTACCAATATGTCGATAGCTGAGTCGTACTGCCTGCATATTCATGTTCGATAGTGCTGTTGAGAATGAAATCGACCCACTGTTTGTCTTTAGGAGACAATTCTTCCCAGACCAATGCCCGTTCAACAGCTGATTGTATAGATTGATCATCGTCTAGATCCTGGGCCTTGCGCAATGCAGTCTCCACGCGATTTTGCCATTGCTCCAGGTGATTTTCCTCACCCATATCGAGCAATAACCCAGATGGTCCATAGGCGATCGCGTTGTCATAGCGAGTGGTAATCAGTTCTGCATTGATGGTGTTGGCGAGGTTTGTCAAGGGGTTTCCATCTATCCCATGAATCCATGATGCGCCCATATCTAGGGGAATATCTTGCCAATGGGTGCTGGTCCAAGTGCGTCCACCAATGCGATCTCTAGCTTCTAGAACCAACACGTCATAACCATGACGAACCAAATCGTGCGCTGCCGAAAGTCCAGACAAACCGGCCCCAATTACAATGATTTGTTGTTTTGTGCCAGAGCTGTCAATGTCAGTATTGGTGCTATGGCATGCTCCATTCAATAGCGTGCAAGCTAGCGCTATATGACTGCGTTGAATAAAATCACGACGGTTCATGTTTGACCTTGATCGGCTCTTCTGGATCCAAGTTTAAAGCCTGATCAAACAATTCTTCTTGCGGGATACTACTTCCATAGATTTTCATCTTGATAGATTGTTTGACTTCTCCAACATTGCTGTCGAAAGTTGCATTTAACGTCCTAATGAGGTGTATTTGAAATTGTGTTTTCTCAAGGGAGAAGCTCAGTTCTCCTATCGTAGGAAATTAAATTGTAGGGTGCGTTGCTGCCCAAGCCTAGCAGCTAAGAGCGCTAGGGATTGACCCAGAAACGATGGCATAGGACAACCGAGAGCCAGCCTTGGAAATCTTTGGCCTGTGAGGGACGTAACATTTTGAGAGGTTCCAGGGGAATATCATGGCGGTGGGGTCAAGAAGCTTTGCCTTGCCCGCTAACCAACCAGACTTTAGAGGGGAGAACGCCATGAAGCGACGGGATTTTATGAACT
>JAQCKL010000321.1 GCA_027592485.1 Cyanobacteriota bacterium | reverse complement strand
ATTCGCATCATGGTGCGGCGACTCGCGTAGCGATTTTGACACCGAATAACTTTTCAAACATCCTCTCAGACGTGGCGAGACGCGGGGTGGCCAGACTGGCCGGGGTAGAGGCCCCCGCAGTCGAAGATACTGAAACCACCTTTGCGGAACTGAGCGATCGCCTCCAGCAGGCCATTGCCTACCTCAAAACCTTCACCCCCGAGCAAATTGACGGCACCGAGGCCAACGCAGTCGAGGTGCCAGTGGGGCGAGGGGAAAGCATCACCATGGAGGGATGGCCTTTCCTGTCATTTTTCGTCCTACCCAACGTCTACTTCCACGTCACCACGGCTTACGATATCCTCCGACACAATGGCGTAGAGGTTGGGAAGCGAGATTTTCTGGGCAACCCTTGACAGCCTTGCAACGGTAGATCAGCGGCGGGTGATATAAGGTCTGCTTAAATACCCATACTTTGTCATTCCGTTGGCGGAGCCGCGCCGCTGGCGCTGTGAAGCGGAGCGTAACGTAGACGATTGGCGACTTCCCGAAGGGTGGAATCTCTATCCTCAGCGGGAGATTGAGATGTACTTCGACTGGGCTCAGCACAAGCCTCGACTTCGTTGCACTACGTTGCTCCTGCGGAGCCGCTACGCGTTGGCAACGCCTGCCTGCAAGGCATACGACATGACATGGGTGATTAACCGGACTTGATATGAGCTTTCTTTTTGGGGATGGAATTTATTGATGGGTGCGGGCAATTTTGCGACTGAGTAACATCACCGGCACCAAACCCACCAATAGGATCATCAGGGCTGGGGCTGAGGCCTCCACCAACCGCTCATCCGATGCGTATTGATAGACCCGCACCGCCAACGTATCAAAGTTAAAGGGCCGCATCACTAGGGTGGCGGGGAGTTCTTTCATCACATCCACAAACACCAGCATTAGGGCCGTGAGCAAACTGCTGCCCATCAGCGGTACATGGATGTTGAGAAGCGTTTGGGTGGGGGAGTTGCCCAAACTGCGGGCGGCTTCATCCAGGCTGGGCTGAATTTTGGTCAGACCCGCTTCCACCGCCCCGAGGGCAACCGCCAAAAACCGGACCAGGTAGGCAAAAACCAGGGCGGCGGCGGTACCCGTCAGCAGCAATCCCGGCGAGACGCCAAAGCTGTGTTTGATTAGGGCCGTGAGGCCCCGATCGAGCCGAATCACTGGAATTAAGATACCCACCGCGATCACAGCCCCTGGGATGCCATAGCCCATGGCCGCGAGGCGCACCCCAATGCGGATGGGTTGGGAGCGGTTGAGCCGGACCCCATAGGCCAAAACCAGGGAAATCGCGATCGCCACCCCCGCCGTGATGCTGGCCAGCAAAAAGCTCCGATAGGTGAGCTCAAAGAACCGTTGGTCCAGGGTTTCATCTAAGTGGGTGAGGGTCATCTGGAGTAGGAGCCCCCCCGGCAACAAGAGCCCCAGCAGAATAGGCAGTCCACAGGTCACTTGGGCCAGTAGTGCTTGCCGCCACCCCAGGCCATAGAGGGAGACCGCCTGGGTGCCATTGCCCATCTGGTAATAACGGGCCTGTCGCCGCGACCACCGCTCTAGGAGCAGCAGCGCAAAAATGAATAGCATCAGCAGGGCCGACAGTTGGGCCGCTGCCACCCGTTCCCCCATCCCGAACCAAGTGCGATAAATGCCGCTGGTGAAGGTCGGCACCCCAAAATATTGCACCGTCCCGAAGTCATTGAGGGTTTCCATCAGGGCCAGGGCCAGACCGGCCATCACCGCTGGACGTGCTAACGGTAGGGCTACGGTAAAGAAGCTTCGCCAGGGGCCGCACCCCAGGGATCGACTGGCCTCTAAGGTGCAGCGCGATTGTTCTAAAAAAGCCACCCGCGCCAGAATATAGACGTAGGGGTAGAGGGTGAGGCTGAGCATGGCGATCGCCCCCCCGAGCGATCGCACATTGGGAAACCAATAGGCTGTGGCCTGCTCCCAACCGAACAGCGCCCGCAGCGCACTTTGTACCGGCCCGTAATATTCCAGCCAGTCGGTATAGGTATAGGCCAGCAGATAGGCCGGGGCCGCCAAGGGCAGCAGCAACGCCCATTCAAACCAACGCCGCCCAGGGAAGTCACAGGCAGCCACCAGCCAAGCCGTACTTACCCCGATCCCACAAACCCCAATCCCCACCCCCACCATCAGGGCGAGGGAGTTGCTGACGTATTGGGTCAAAACCGTTGCCGCCAGGTGCTCCCACACCGCTGAGGCATCCGCAAAGATACTCCCCAGCACGACGAGAACTGGGAGTGCGACTAGCGCAGCAACCCCCCAAACCACCAGGGTCCAAACACTGCGGGGTTGTCTCAGTCCCGCCCAGAAAGATTTAAATTGTGGCGGTAGAGAAAGAGAGGTTGACATCAACAGGGGCACTGCTTAAAGGCTTCTGACCTACTATGCCACTCTGCTTACCGCCTTGCTGACAGTCAAGAAGAATTCGCATTTAAGAAACAGGAGAAATACGATGGGAAGCCATGGTTAGAGGCCGGGCCGTCCTCGGCTGCGTCACGACGATGGGGGCAACAATCACTTGCCGAGCGATCGCCGCGCCCAAGCCCACATTGCCTTTAGGGCAGGCCACAATCACTGAGCCACTATCTGCACAACTGAGCACGGTTACCATTTGGCCGGGCTGAAGACCTAAGCGCCCTAGCTGCTGAATTGTCGACTGAACGCCTTTTATAGCTCGGATGGTGAGGTGATCGCCCACCACAGCTCTAGCCAAAGACCTGGATATATCACCCTCGGTGAGGGCAATGTGGTTGTCCCCCATCGCACCCCCGACGAAAGTCATTGGCCAAGGGGCCGAAGTTGAGTCATGCCCCCTTGACCACCATCCCTTGAGCTTCATTAAGGCAGAGATTTTCATTACAGTCCAGCTCGTAGCTATCAAGAACGATTGCCATCTAAAGGCTAGCTCAGGGAGCGATTCCCTGCCAATCACCGCACTGCCTTTGCACCCTGACCGAAGGACAAGCATGCCCCAGGCTTACCCTCTCAAATGCTTCTCCATCAAGCCCGGCAACATCGCCGCAGTTACCTTGCTATAACGCTGCTTATCAGGCACAAAAACCAAGTGCGGGCCAGTTTTACACCGATCCATGCAGCCTGTCTTTTTGACGGTGACCTGTTCAGAACGCCCCGATTCGGCCAATACAGTTTCCAGGAGATGACATAACGCCCCACTGCCTCGCTTACGGCAAGCAGACTTGTTGCAAATCAACACTTTCTTCGGTTTTTGGAATGAGGGTTGTGCGGTTGCCGAGATCGAGCTGGCCTGCACCGGCAACGGGCTAAATGTAGTCGGTGCCGGAATCTTGATGACCTCATGGGCTTTATATCGCCATTCCTGGGTGTCGGGATCCAGCTTTTGTGTCCCCACCAAGCGGATCCAGTCGCCGATCGTTAGGTAACCGTGAAGCATGAGCCGCAATGACTTGCTGAGCTTCACGGCGAGTGCTTCGGTCGAGGTCTGCACCGTCATGAACTTGCGGGGAGATGATGCCCCAGGGGCAAACCCAAGAAAACGACCTTCTAAAGAAAAGCGTGATTTTGGGGCAATAGCAGTAGCCATATCAGGGTTCTCGGCAAAAACTATTGCAAGCTATTCTACCCTTTATGATGCATTAGATAGGAAGAGTTCTGATTGATTGAGCCTCTCTATTGCCAAGTCAAACTCAACTCAATCTAGCAGCATGCGCCAATATCACACCGGCTTGCAATCATTAAAATGCTCTTCAAGTATGCATTTCAGCTTATAATCTTTGCCAGAAAGACGGGAAGACACAGCCAGTAAACTCTTTTGAATTCAGACATCCAACAGGATTATGGCTGTGAAAGGTCATTTCACTGTTGATATTTATTCTCATCTGCTGCTACCATGATTTTAAGCATAGAAAAGGGAGCCCTGACAACAGGACTCCCTTTGATGCGATGCATAACGCCCGCTCAGGAGGTTTAGATAAAGACGCTAAATTTAGCCCTGGGTCACCACCAGCGTGTACGCAGCGAGGAAGTGATCGAGGTGATAGGCGCGCTCTTCGGTTGTGAGCAAAATTGTCTCGTAAAGGTAGCGGGTGGCACGATCGCCCAAGCTCTCAGCTTGAGACGCATGGCGACGCAGCACTTGCAAAATCGATTGCTCAGCTTGTAGATCATGCATCACCATGGCACGGCAGTCGAAGATGCCATCCTCCTCGGGGGAAAAACAGCAGAGCTCTGCCAGCTTGGTAAAGCTTGCCGCTGGAACTCCCCCTAGCCCGTTGAGGCGCTCACCTAAATCATGCACATGGCCTTTGACTTGATCGTAGGACTCCTCAAAGAACTGATGCAGGGGATAGAAGTCTGCGCCTTCTACCACAAAATGATGCTTCTGATATTGCAGATAAAGGCCTTGGAAGCTCGCCAAAGTAATATTTAGGCCTTCACAGATGGGCTCAGTTGTTGCTTTGTCTAAGCCAATGACATTATCGGCAACTTGCCCAAATGTCATTACCAAGGTGGATGCAGTGGCCATGGAAATCCCCCATTTAATCGTTGATCTTTAAAATTGCAAATCAAATTAAGGCGAGTATTCGGATTCAGACAGGTCTTGGGTGACGAGTGCTGTCTTCTACTCTTCCCTAAAAGATCGCGCATTGCCACTGATTGTAGCTTATTGAAATGCTTGAATCCTTTGTCAGGAAAGGATTTTGGCGATTGAAGTGAAAGGTTTTCTCAATAAGCGGATGATGTAAGTCCGACTCCTTCGGGCATTTTATTGCCTTCTTGTCAGGTTCAGGATGCCGCTTTTCATGACTCTTTAAGGTGGATGGATTTTGACTTATTGAAAAAAACTTCTGTTTGAGTTGATGTCGGTTTTTGTGATCTGAGCATATGTGGCCGATCAAATAGCCCTTCATCAATCGATGTCAACGCAATGGGACGAGAATCCCCAGGTGTGCCCAATGGCTGGTCAGAAAAAACTTTTTGATGACTCAATGGATCCCGTTAACTATGAATCCTGAACGTTCTACGACTGAGGCAGACCGACCCCTGCTGACCGAGATTGACTGTTGCGATCGCTGGCAGGTGTACTTTCGCCTACAAGAATTGGATATTCCGTGCCAATGCCGAGCCCATCGCCCCTTGTCAGTAGATATTCGTACGGCAACCATGGCGCTGCAAGTATGGAGCATCGTTAATCGCGTTTCCCGCCCTCACCAAGAGCTAGCAACTTGGCTCAATCAGTGCTGGGCGTTGAAGTCGAATTCTTAAATTTGGACTCGGTATGGACACGAAGGCTGATCAGTCGGATTACGGGCGCTGATCCGCTGAGTCATACGAATAAAGGTTAATTCACTGTTATCCCTCGGGAAATCTCTGGAAAGATTGGGGCAAGCTTCATCATCTATCCATCTACCCAGCTCTGAAGGAGACTGCACCATGCCAAAAGCGATCGCTGCGGCCAATACTTTTTTGAAGGCCAAGGTTCTAGGGGCGCAGGACCTCAAGGACTCCGAAAAAATCTATGTGCCGCAAGGCCATGTATTTTACGTGACTCGCTTTGCTCCCGACAAAAATCAACACACCTTCATGACCTTAGCCTCGCCGATCACCTCCATGGATAAGCAGACTCGGTTGCAAGAGGTTTATGGCTATGACCCCCATATCAAGATTGAGGGAGAACGTAACTGCCAACGTTTCGTTTTTAGCTGGCGAGCCATTAGCTGCA
>JAQCKL010000320.1 GCA_027592485.1 Cyanobacteriota bacterium | reverse complement strand
CCATTTGGTAGCCATTGCCCACAGTTGTAATTGAGGCACCACTAATCAGATCGGTCCAATCATCGGTACTCACCAGGTTGATATCGGTGAGCTGTAAATCCTGGGGCTGTTTACTCAGGTTGTGGACGCAAAAAATACTCTGGTCCCGTGCCATGCTCTGCCGCCAAAAGGCGAACAGGGCGGGGTTGAGGGGGTGCAGGGTGTATTGGGTGGCGTTGGGGTGAAAGGCCCGCTGGCGACGGCGAATCTTGATTAGTCGCCGCAGCTCCTTCAAAACAAGGGCATGGGGGGAAGTGGGATCCTGAAGTTGAGCGGTCAATGCCTCAAAGTTCCACTTGTAGCGATTGATGGTGCGGTTGCGACCGGTTTCTGCAACCCCATCGTTGTAATTGCGGGTGGCCAATAGGCTGTGGATATAGAAGGCCGGAATACCCTCCAGGGACATCATGATGGTTTGGGAGCAGAGAAAGCGCTGAATTTGCCACTCGTCTTCCCCCGCCACTGTGCCCTTCATGGCATCGAACAGAGAAATATTGATTTCATAGGGGGATTCGCTGCCGTCGGCCTGGCTGCGCATGCTGATTTCTCCACCAAAATTTTTCATGGTTTCCAGGAGACTGCGATATTCCTCCGGGGCCAACAGTCCTTCGGCGGGGCGCATGCCGATGCCGTCATGGGAGGCGGTGAAATTAAAGTAGGCACAGCCGATCGGGGCGGGGGGCATACTCATCATCCAGGTCTTCAGGTGCTCTGACTTGCCTTGCATCAGGGCATTGAGCAGCAGCGGCGGCAGGCTGAAGTTGTAGACCATATGGGCCTCATTGCGATTGCCGAAATAACTCAGGTTTTCGCGGTTGGGCACATTGGTTTCGGTGATGATCGCAATGCCGGGGTCGAGGATTTGCAACAGCTCCCGCAGTAGGCGAATGACGGCATGGGTTTGGGGAAGGTGAATGCAGTGGGTGCCCAGCTTCTTCCAGAGGTAGGCGACGGCATCCAGGCGGATATAGCGGGTCCCGGCGGCCACGTAGCGCAGAATGATCTGGATATATTCCAGCAACACGTCGGGGTTGGCGAAGTTGACGTCGATTTGATCGGCGCTGAAGGTACTCCACACATGCTTGACGCCATCCACCGTTTCTAGGGGGGTGAGCAGCGGTAGGCTGCGGGGGCGCACCACCTCGGAGAGGTCTTGATTGGGGTCGGTTTCAATCAGATAGTCTTTGCCAGGGGATTCCCCCGCCTGAAACTGTTTGACCCAGGCATGTTGGCTAGAAACATGGTTGATGACCAAGTCCACCATCAGGTTGAACTGGTGGGCAATGTGCTGGACATCTTCCCAACTGCCCAGGGCGGGATCGACCTGGTTGTAGTCGATGACGGCAAAGCCATCGTCGGAGCTATAGGGAAAAAAGGGCAGGATATGGACCCCGGTGACGGTGTCTTGCAGATGGGCGTCGAGGAAGTCGGCTAAGACCGCTAGGGGCGATCGCCCGTCCTCACTACAGATGCTGTCGCCATAGGTAATCAGCAACACGTTGTTGTGGTTCCACTTGCGCAGGTCTTCGCGCCCCACCTGTCTGAGATGGGGCAGCATTAACGCAAACAGCTTCTGGGTGAGGGGCTCAACCGCCTCGGCAGGGTAGACGATCTGCAACAGGGGCTTCACCCGCTGCGCAAACGGTACAAATTTCTCGTCTGAGGTGATGCCCATGTCAACCTCTCCTCCTCACAAATTTATCGGGTCATCCTGGCGATAATCAGCACTGACCCTGGATAACGATGCATAACTGTACCGTGGCCTTTGGGTTGCCGTGTCATCGTTCTATGATGAGTCGCCTTAGGGTGTCGGGATGTGTCATGGGTGGCAATTCTTTTCCCCATGGGGTGCAACGCTGGGGCTGGCTGGCATGGGCCTGATTTTGGGCTACGGAATTTACCGCAGGGCTCAGAATCGCCCATTAGAATGGTCTTTATCGCTACAGAATGCCGAGATTAGGGTCACTCTCTCATCTTCCCGTCCCTGCTGCGCCAGCCCGATGTCCTTTGGACAGCAAGCCATGGCCTACGCCCAACGCAGGAGTAGGGAGGATTGAAGGAGAGGTCCAGTCATCAAGACTTCAGCCTGGCTTCTAACGCGATCGCCCACCATCATTTTTGTCCTTTATTTCCATGAATTGTGATGACTAACCCCGTCAACCCAGACCGCGTCTATATATTTGACACCACCCTCCGGGATGGCGAGCAGTCTCCCGGTGCCACCCTGAACGTGGACGAGAAGCTGACGATCGCGCGGCAACTGGCTCGACTGGGGGTTGACATCATTGAAGCAGGCTTCCCCTTTGCCAGTCCTGGGGATTTTGAGGCGGTCCATAAAATCGCTCAACAGGTCGGTGTCGAAGGTGGTCCCACCATTTGTGGTTTGGCCCGCGCCACCCGCTCGGATATCGAGACGGCGGGTCGGGCGATCGCCCCCGCCCATAGCGGTCGCATCCACACCTTCATCGCCACCTCTGATATTCACTTGAAGTACAAGCTGCGCAAGAGCCGGGAAGAGGTGCTGGCGATCACCTCGGAAATGGTGGCCTATGCCAAGACCTTCACCGATGATGTGGAGTTCTCCCCCGAAGATGCGGGCCGTTCTGACCCAGCGTTTATGTACCAGGTGCTAGAGGCGGCGATCGCCGCTGGAGCCACCACGGTCAACATCCCCGACACCGTCGGCTACCTCACCCCCAGCGAGTTTGGCCAGATGATCAAGGGCATCGCCGACCATGTGCCCAACATCGACCAGGCGGTGATTTCCGTCCATGGCCACAACGACCTGGGCTTGGCGGTAGCCAACTTCCTAGAGGCGGTCAAAAATGGGGCGCGCCAGTTGGAATGCACCATCAACGGCATCGGCGAGCGGGCCGGAAACGCCGCCCTCGAAGAGCTGGTGATGGCGATGCATGTGCGCCGCAGCTACTACAACCCCTTCCTCGGTCGCCCCGCTGACTCGGAGGAGCCCCTGACCAACATCAACACCCAGGAGATTTATAAGACCTCCCGGTTGGTGTCGAACCTGACCAGCATGTTTGTGCAGCCCAACAAGGCGATCGTCGGGGCCAATGCCTTTGCCCATGAGTCGGGCATTCACCAAGATGGTGTGCTCAAAAACCGCCTCACCTACGAGATCATGGACGCCCAGTCCATTGGCCTCACGGACAACCAGATTGTTTTGGGCAAGCATTCGGGCCGCAACGCCTTCCGCACCCGCCTCGGAGAATTGGGCTATGAGCTAGCGGACCAGGAATTGAACCGGGCCTTCCTCAAGTTCAAGGACATGGCGGACAAGAAGAAGGAAATCACTGATTGGGATATTCAGGCAATCGTCAATGACGAAACCCAGCAGGCCCCGGAGCATTTCCATCTGGAGTTGGTGCAGGTGTCCTGCGGTGACCATTCTCGCCCCACAGCGACGGTGACCCTGCGAACACCTGAAGGTGAAGAGTTCACCGATGCGGCCACGGGGACGGGGCCGGTGGATGCGGTGTATCGGGCGGTGAATCGGCTGGTGGATATCCCCAATGAGCTGATCGAGTTTTCGGTGCAGTCGGTGACCGCAGGTATTGATGCGATCGGGGAGGTGACAATTCGAGTGCGGCACGAGGACCGAGTGTTTTCGGGCCATGCGGCCAATACGGACATTGTGGTGGCCTCAACCCAAGCCTATTTGAATGCCTTGAACCGGCTTTATGTGGTGTTGCAAGGGGGACAGTTTATTCATCCTCAAAAGGGTGAAATGACTGCTGCAGCGGCGGCTCGGGTGTAATGGTGACGGGGTAGCCTTTCCACCGAAGGACCGGGTGCTCCAAAAGCACCCGGTCCCTGAAGCAAATCAAGCCATGTTGAAACCACACCGCACACAGATTGGCCTTGGCCTGTTGATTCTGCTTGCGATCGCCATCGTCATCATTTTCTCTGATGCGATCGCCACTTGGTTAAGCCATTGGGCCTTTATTCAGGTTCTGGAAGCCTTCAGTCAGTTGGGGGTCTTAATTGCGGTAGCCGCATTTTTGCTCGAAATCCCCAAACGAGAAGAGAGAGCCAAGGCTGAGAAGCAGCGGTTACATTTTGAGTACTGGCAAGTCATTGACGCTGCTGCTGCTGCCGGTACCGCCACCAGCTATGCCCGCAAGATCGCCCTAGAAAATCTCGCCAAGGACGGGGTTCCCCTGCGGAATATCGATGCCCCGAAGGCAGAACTGCGACGGATTAATTTGGCTGGAGCTGATTTGACCGGGTCCGACTTAGGAGAAGCTGACTTGACTGGAGCCATCTTAGATGGAGCCGATTTATCAAAGGCTTATCTTTATCGAGCCCGACTCCATGGGGCCAGCTTATGGGCAGCGCAATTAAACCATGCGGATTTCAGAGAAGCGCTATATGATGACCAGACCCTTTTCCCGGAAGGGTTTGAGGCAGCCAAAGCTGGGGCCTACTTGATTGCCCCTCAAACGGTTTTGCCGAATATCCAGTTACCCAAAGCCATACTGTGGGGCGTTAACCTGCAGGGAGCCAACTTACAAAACGCTAATTTTTCAGACGCTCGATTTCACGGGGCTTGCTTGCAGAAGGCAAACTTGCGCGGGGCGAACTTGCATGGGGCCAAGTTTCGTCACGCCGATCTGACTGAAACGAATTTAACGGAGGCCAATCTCTGTCAGGCCAATTTTTGGCAAGCCACGGGCTTGACGGTTGAGCAGGTGCAGGCAGCTCAACACTGGGATGAGGCGACCTATAGTCCTGAATTCTGTAGACAACTCGGTCTTGCCGCCGTTGGTGGGACGGATGAATAGGCTAACGATTGGGTTGATTCGCCACGGTGCGCGCGAGGCCAATGCGGGTTTACAGACATCAAATAAAAAACAATCTCAGCAGTTGCTGGAACCATCCCTAAATCAGGGTCAAGTTGGGATATTCCGCAATCAGCTCATCAGTGCTCAGGGCTTCCCCAGAGATTTGGGGCGTCCAAAGAATCTCTACCGCCAATAGGCGATCGCTCGCCACAGAACCCAGTTGACTCAGGGCTTGGCGGACATCATCGGGACTCGATATCTTGGGCAGATTTAGCTTGCCCTGGGTGGCCACCAACACGGTGGCCACAATGTACGCCCCTGGTCCCTGATCAGCGGTCCCGGCCCCATCTGGCAAATTCGCCTGGGTTTCGGCCTGCTGCAAACGACTGTTCACATTGGCCAGGGTCTCCCCGGTAAACTTGCTGCGCTCTGCCAAAGCCTTTTGGTTAAAGGTTTGCTCCGCCGTTAGCAAACGGGTCTGGGTCGTGCTCGCGGTGGCATATTGCCAGTATTCGGGATGGCGGAGCAGGGCTAAACTGCTCTCTTGCAAAACCTGGGTTAGCCCCTGGCTGGAGGCGGTGTTGGCCGTCAAGGCCATGCGGTTGAGATCATCTTGAAGCGATCGGGCATTGGCCAAAAGTCCAATTTGGAGCTGGGCCACGGTCACCGTCGGATTCTCTGCTCCGATCTCAGCACCACCCGCTTGGGCATTTTGTACCGTTCGCACCAAGAAGTTGGCCAACCCTAAAAACAACACCAGGGTAAAGAGGCCACCAAAACCGCCCCCCATGCCAAATAACGGCAGTAAGAAAGGCAGCCCCATGCCGCCACCGGGGTAATAGCCGCCCCCAGCCGGACTTCGGTAGCTGCGAGGTGAGGTGAGGGTGCGACTCGGTGCCCGGAAGCCCCCGCCCCCAATG
>JAQCKL010000319.1 GCA_027592485.1 Cyanobacteriota bacterium | reverse complement strand
GCCGGAAGCGTCACGGGCTTTTTGCAACCACTAGCTTGTTAAACAAATCTTTTATTCGAAGTGCCCTTGGCTTGATGATTGGGATGCTGACGGCTTCTGGCCAGTTCTGCGGCCTCCACACGCACAGCATAGGCATCTTGTCGACGATCAGTCATGGAAATCTCCTTTCTGGAAACAAATCTGGATGGTCAATGCCTTGCCCTAATCGGACTGGCGACGGCCATAGTCGCGGCACAAACTTGGTTCGACTATAGGAACGCGCCTAGGCAAATGGCAGTACCCCAGAGGGTGATTTCCTTGCAAAAAAATAAAATTATTCAGGAGAGATTAATGTAAACCCCCTGATCAATATGGCTTTCCATGAATTCTGACTGCCGATCGTGCAATTACCAGAAAACCTCGGGCAGTATTTTTGCCGAAGAAAAAATACTTGGGCAGACTCCTAAACAGGGCTTTTAACTCAGTCTTCTATTTTGCTGAAATTCAGCCTAAGCTAAAGTCAAAATCAGCCAGCGCCGCATCAATATCTAGCATCAGAAACCGATCCAGCGGCAGATGAATCCAGCGAAGCAATGAACACTGGCGCTGGGGGGGAGGTGGAAGTTCTGTTCAGTTTGGCACTGAGATGGGTGGCTTATCAGGAAGCGGCTGAGTTTTCCTTGATGTATCTCATTAGAACAACCCATCAATGCATCTTCGTCACGCACGGTCGTCACGCACGGTCGTCACTCACTGCCCCCGGAGATCCAGATGAATGTTTAGCGCCCCCCTAGTCCCCGACCAGCCCCCCAACTTGATTGCCTTTCCCCTGTCCATTCAGACAGTGGATTACCTTGAGCTCATTTTTGAGACCTTTCTAGACCAAGTCTTACCGTTGCAGGGTTTCATGCTGTTGGATCAGCAGGGAAACCTGCTCCAGAGCAGCCCCAAAGGCAGATTGTTAAGCCAGACCCTACAGCTCGATACCAATGGCGACGCCGCCTCGGGCGAGGCGATCGCGCTCCCCCCCCAGATCCACCATCTGGCTCAGTCTTTAGTGGAGAGCCGATCGCTCTTTCCCGACCAAGACTTTCAATTGCAAGATGATGTCTGGCTGGCGAACAACAGCCAAGTATGCCTCCAAGCGATGTGGGTGCGCTTGGCCCAACATCCCGCCCTGATTGTCATTACCCTCACCGATGTGACGGCGGCGATCCGGCAGCGAGCCAGGTTTGATGCCTACCAATACCAGCTGACCCCACGGGAAAGGGAGGTCTGGGAATTGCACCTGCAAGGGCATTCTTACCAGCAAATGGGAGAGACCCTGTCCATTACCCTCAACACCGTCAAAAAGCACATGAAGAGTATTCACGGTAAGCGCCGGGCTGAAAGTTGCTAGCCTGACGGAGTGGGTATTTTGAGAGTGGAATTGATGAAGATTTGGGTGGATGCCGATGCTTGCCCCAAGGTGATTAAGGAGATTTTGTTTCGCGTCGCCAAACGGGTAGGGGTGCCCATGACCTTGGTGGCCAATCAACCGCTGACGATTCCGGCCTCTTCCCATATTGATGCGGTCCAGGTTAAGGCGGGGCTGGATGTGGCCGACAACCACATTGCCCAAAGTTTGGTCCCTGGGGATTTGGTGATCACCGCTGATATTCCCCTGGCGGCAGCGGCGGTGAATGGCGGTGCCTATGCCCTCAACCCGCGCGGGGAATTCTATGACCAGAACAATGTGCAGGCCCGGCTGGCCATGCGCAATTTTTTGACGGAGTTACGCAGTGGTGGGGTGGATACCGGCGGTCCACCACCCTTTAACCACCGCGATCGCGAAGCCTTTGCCAATCAGTTGGATCGCTTCCTCGCCAAGCACCATCACCCTTGAGGGCCTCTAGCCGCTTGATTTGCCGCCTCGTCAGCAAGGCGGTTGCGCACCAGAAATGGACCGATATGGTCAGGGTGGGTTTGGCCAGACGCTTGGCTTTAGGGCCAATGAGCCTCAGTCAACCCCGCCCAGGTATCGTCCTTTCTAGAAATCGTCTAACCCTAGGCAGATAGCAATTGAATGTTGTCGAATCGGAAGGTCTGGGATTCGGTGCGATCGCCCAACTCCGTCTCAATCTTGCGCTCCGAGAGGATCACATAATCCCCCACTTGGGTGTAGGTGTCCTCAAAGGTGCTGCGACCGCCCTTTTGCTCACCGGTTTTGGGATCGTGGTACACCGAGTCATAGCGATGGGACAGGTAGCCCGCACCGGTCTCGTGGCTGCTAAAGGTGTGGATGGTGACCACCGTCCCATGGATTTGGCGGTGTACCATCGAGACTTCGTTATTTTTGAGATGGTAGCGATCCCCTTCGGCCTTGCCCCCCATCAGGATTTCTACCGAACCATCCTCCAGGGTTTTGCCATAGGTAAAGGTGTTGTTGCCGTGGGTGTCTTCAAAGCCCCGACGCACCCGGTGGATGGCCACCTCCCACAGTTGCCCATGGATTGCCTTTTGGGCGGCTTCGTCCTCGATCCCAGTCACCTCAGCCTTGAGATCGGCCCCGACCCGACCCTGCCCTGTAATGGTTTTCTCCCCTTGCAGATAGGTAATGTCAGCGGTGTAGCCAGGGAAATTGGCATCCCAGGTATAGCGGTTCTCGTAGGCGGTGCGAAAGCGATCGCGGGCGGAAACTTGAGTGGTGACCATAAATAGCTCCTTAAATTGAGATTCGGTGAAATGGACCTTTAGCCTATAGTAGCGCTCGGCTACTGCCCCCTAGCGGTTGGGAACACCGGCCTCGCCAGCCCCCTAGGCAGGACAATTCGAGCAAGTTGCTTGCCTCGGCAAAACGATCCTGTTTGAATAAAGTCAATTCAAAATAAATTTTTATTCAACAGGGACCCTGCCCATGTACATCGTCCAAATCGCCTCAGAATGTGCCCCCGTGATCAAAGCGGGTGGCCTCGGGGACGTGGTCTATGGGTTGAGTCGTGACTTAGAAGATCGGGGCCACTGCGTAGAGCTGATTCTGCCGAAGTACAGCAACATGCGCTACGACCACATCTGGGGTCTGCACGATGCCTATCTTGACCTGCAGGTGCCCTGGTACGGCGGCGTAATTCACTGCACAGTTCACTGCGGTTGGGTGCATGGGCGGCTTTGTTTTTTTATTGAGCCCCATTCTGATGACATGTTCTTTGATCGCGGCCTCTACTACGGCTGCGAAGATGACCCTAAACGGTTTGCGTTCTTTAGTAAGGCTGCCCTGGAGTTTTTGCTCCGCAGCAACAAGCGCCCCGACATTCTCCACTGCCACGACTGGCAGACGGGCCTGATTCCGGTGATGCTGTTTGAAATGTATAAGTACCACGGCATGGAGCATCAGCGGGTGCTCTATACCATCCACAACTTCAAGCACCAGGGCCATGCCGGGGCCGATATTCTGCATGCGACCGGTCTTAACCGCGAAGCCTACTACTTTGACCCCGCCCGCCTCAAAGACAACTTCAACCCCTTTGCAATCAACTTTATGAAGGGGGGAATTGTCTACTCCAACCACGTCACCACGGTGTCGCCCCACCATGCTTGGGAGGCCCACCATGGCACCTGTGGATTTGGGCTGGGGCACACCCTCCATGTCAACCAGCACAAGTTCTCTGGCATTCTCAATGGCATCGACTATGCCATGTGGAACCCCGCCACAGATGCGCACATCGATCACCCCTACAGTCTCAGTACCTTTGAAGATAAAGCGCTGAATAAGAAGGCACTGCAGGAACGGCTATTGCTGCGGGCAGCGGATGACAAGCCCTTGGTGGCCTTTATCGGGCGATTGGATGAGCAAAAAGGCGTGCATCTGGTTCACCACGCCATGTACCATGCCCTCAAACGGAGTGCCCAGTTTGTCCTGCTGGGGTCTGCGACTGAAAAGAAGATTAACGATTGGTTCTGGCACGAGAAAACCCACCTCAATGACAACCCCGACATCCACCTAGAGCTAGGCTTTAGCGAAGAGTTGGCCCACGCCATCTATGCGGGGGCAGATCTGATCGTGGTGCCCAGTAACTTTGAACCCTGTGGCCTCACCCAAATTATTTCGATGAAGTACGGCACCGTGCCGGTGGTGCGTGGGGTGGGTGGTCTGCTCAATACGGTGTTTGATTGGGACTATGATACGACCCATCCCCTGGAGGCGCGCACGGGCTTCGTGTTCTATGAAACGGATAATTACGCGGTGGAATCGGCCCTCGATCGCGCCCTCGATCTCTACTACAACGAACCGAAACTATTCCAACAGTTGGCCCAGCAAGGCATGCAGTACGACTATTCCTGGCGGCAGTCGGGCGATCAGTACGTCGCCCTCTACAACCAGATTCGCCATAAATAACGTCAGTATCAGAGAACCCCAACCCCAACCCCAACCCCTCTGGGTTGGGGTTGGGGTTCTGGCTATCCCGGACTTAGGTTAATGACCCGCATGGTTTTGCACCGCAGGGGCGGTGCCTTATGCTTGCCCTTCAACACTTGTAGCGTGGGTCAAACGCAGGGCGACCCACGGGAATATTGGCAAGCGGAATTGGGGCTGACCCCCAAAACCCCTAATGAGGGGTCCTAATTCCCCCACGTCCCCGAAAGGGATGCGGGTTGGGTTGTGAATGCGTACGGTAAGGCTTAGGAACTGACAGGTTGCCCTACCGATTAACGGTCAAGAACGCCTACGGGGCATAACCCTTGTCTTCCCCTCTTGGGAGGGACTGGGGGTGGGTTTTCGATCTACCCCCAGCAAAAAGCCCTACTTATTGCGATCGCCCCGTGACTGGGCAAATTGCTCATACTCAGCCCAGGTTGCCGGAATCGTCGCAACGGAGCCGTCTGGCAATGATTGTCTGATGGGTGGGACTGAAATCATTCAGTGTAACAACCTATAAACTTCATCAGAAATTAATTTATCTCATCTTCAAATAGAGCTTCATTCGTTAAAGCTGAAATAAAGATCGCCTTAGCATTTTTTTCTGCAATCGTATTTAAACGATATTGCTAGTGTCTGCTGAATGTCCGAGAGGTGAACTAATTATGAATGCCAAGTTTTTGGGTTTAACTGGCGGTGCCGTTGCATTGTTAGCCATATTTCCTATACCCGCTGAAGCAGTTACTAGCACCTTCTTTTTTGAAGGGGAGATATCTGAATTCGAATATAAATTTCCTTCCGTTCCTCCCGTAGCTAATCCCGATAGCTTTGAGATCGGGAGTAATTTCAAACTAACTTATACGCTACTTGATGGACCACCAGCATCAGGAACCCTAGAAAACCCAGGTCCTCTCGAATATTGCTTAGATCTTTTGGGTACATCGGACTGCAATAGTATTCTCACCTTCTCATTAGTATTCGGCTCAGATCCTGGGCCAGAAACCGTCTTTAATCACGTTAAAAATAGTGCCTTTTTAGGTGTAAGTACACTAGATGGTCGCTTCGTCTTGAATCTCGAAGGGTTGATAGATTCACCCGACATAGAACAAAGAGAGGGAATCCCTGACCACAAAGACACCGCTCAACTTGGCTTAGATCGTAGTATCCTTACATTTCCTGATACCTCTAAAGTTGAAATATCAGCAACTAGAGATGTATGTGTTGAAGTGGCTCCCGGTTTACCGCCCGACTGCGATGGATATGGTATTGAATCTTGGTTTAGGGCTGAAGCCAGCATCACGAAAGCCGAATCAGTTCCAGAACCCACTTCCGTTTTAGGCTTAGAGGATGTTTGAAAAGTTATTCGGTGTCAAAATCGCTACGCGAGTCGCC
>JAQCKL010000318.1 GCA_027592485.1 Cyanobacteriota bacterium | reverse complement strand
AGTCAAAGGAAAAAACTTATACGATAAATTAAAGGTCTTAGCTGACAATGGAGAAATTCCAAATAATTTAGTAGGAGTTGCTCACGGTCTTAGAATGCTACGGAATATTGGTGTTCATGAGCCTCTTAAGGGGCTAAGTAGCGATGAGATTCCTATCCTAGATGATTTGAGTAGAGCAATTTTAGAGTATCTTTATATCGCTCCAAACTTGGCAATGAAAGCTGAAGCTAGCTTTGAACGATTGAAAAAGAAGAAGGCTGAAATCAAAGACAAAGAGTAAGTTTCAACTCACGGGGAAAAAGTGAGTGGTCGCAGGGTGCATTACCCTTATGAAAACGCCTCATTAATACAGCATTTTTATAGTGGTGGACATTGCCCACCCTACGATCTGCTTTTGTGATGTCATTAGATAAAAATTGGACATCAAGAATACATTAATTCCTATACTCCTGACCTATAGTTCCACTATCAAAGCGCCCAGAAACAGCCCAAAAATGCCCCGATCTCAGGGGCTCCCCTCTCAACTCACAGCTATAGATCAGAATTATGCAAATCAATGCCTTCGCAGCCCTCGAAAAAGGGGCCGAACTACAGCCTTTTAGTTTTCAGGCCAAACCGCTCCAGGCATTCGATTGTGCCATCAAGGTAATGGCCTGCGGCATTTGCCATTCTGACATCCATATGATCCATGATGATTGGAACCAGTCGCGCTATCCGCTGGTGCCAGGGCATGAGGTGATTGGGGAAGTGGTAGAGGTCGGTTCCCAGGTCACCCATCTGAAGGTGGGCGATCGCGTCGGCGTCGGTTGGCAGCAAGCCGCCTGCATGCACTGCCTAGACTGCATGAAGGGCAACCACAATCTCTGTGACCAGGCAGAAGGACTGATCGTCAATGGATACGGTGGCTTTGCCGACTCCATGGTGGCGGACTCACGCTTTGCATTCAAGCTCCCGCCAGGGGTTTCCACCCAGTCGGCGGGACCGATTTTGTGCGGGGGGGCGACGGTATATGCGGGCCTCCGCAATGCCGGGATGACCTCAGGGCAAAACATTGGCGTCATTGGCATCGGTGGACTCGGCCATTTAGCGATTCAGTTTGCCAGTCGGCTGGGTAATCGCGTCACCGTCTTTACCACCTCGGCTGACAAAGCCGAATTTGCCACCCAACTCGGTGCCCACGAGGCGATCTTGGTGCCCCCTGGGGGCTCGCCGCCCTTACCCATCCGCAAGCTCAATATTTTGATCAACACGGCTAACCAGGCGCTCGACTGGCTGGGCTATGTCAATCACCTAGATTCCAATGGGACATTTGTGTTTGTCGGGATTCCCAGCGAACCGCTAACCATTCCGGTCACGCCGCTAACCGCTAAGCAGCGGCGCATTATGGGGTCTGAGATTGCCAGCCCTGCCGTGATTATGGAAATGCTGCAGATTGTGGATCAATTTGGCATTCAACCGAGGGTTGAAACCTTCCCTCTGGCACAGGTCAATGAGGCGATCCAACATCTTCGGGATAATAAAGTGCGCTACCGAGCTGTCTTAACGATATAAATTCGGTGCGATCGCCGATCTTGTAGGGTGGTTGAATGGAATAACAAAACCCAACAGGTATCACCGTTGTAGTACAGAATAATGTTGAGGGTACAGTAAAGGGCAGGGGTTGGGTTGCAGCGATAGCAGAAACCTAACCTACAAGGGCGGCGTTGGCGAAGCCTGTGCGGAACACAATCGCCCTATACCACCTAAGGTATAAGCATTTCAGGGCAATTAGTCAGATGCATTTAGAGCCTTTTGAACAGGCAATTATAATGCTATCTCGCCGAATTGGGGCAAGCGGTGTGATTGCGCTGATCACAGCTGCCTCGATCATCCTGTCTGTTCTGGCGACCCTTGTCCTAGTCGTTCCTCAGTTTTCTCTGGAATATTCGCAAGACCTCATACTAGCGGTCTCGCTGATGATCGCCGTGGCTGTACCTTTACTAGTAGCCCCCATCACAGTTGGACGGGTTATCAGCTTACTGGTTCGCCTAGACGATGCCTATCTGACTTTACTCAAACTTTCCACCACCGATCCACTGACTGGCGCGGCCAACCGACGCGGCTTCTTTGTTGAGGCTACCGCCCGCATCCAAAACCTGCATCATACCGATGATATTTTAGTGGGCATGGTTGATCTGGACTCCTTTAAGAGTCTCAACGACAATTTCGGTCATCAGTTCGGTGACAAGGTTCTGTGCGCGGTTGTGCGCCGCTTACAAGCAGTCCTTGGCGAGGACATCGTGGGTCGACTGGGAGGTGACGAGTTCGCTTTCCTAATTACGGGTTCCCATGTCAGAACCAAACAAGTCACACAAGAGATCCATACCCACTGCAGTGATTTCACATTGAACCTTGAGGGCATCGACGAACCGATTTTAGTTTCAAGCAGCATCGGAATAGTTCCGTGGCACCGAGAAGAATCTCTTGATCAAGCGTTGGCTCACGCTGACAAGGTGCTGTATGCAAGGAAGCATCTTGCCCCAGACAGGCGCGATCCAAGAAATCTTCGAGACCGCGATCGCAAAGACAGTGCCAAGCGCGATCGGAATCGTCAGCGAACAAAGCTAAAGCGCATATCCTTACGACACAGGAGTGCTTATTCGATCAGGCGAGTTCATCGAGGGATGGCTTAACTCTCCCACCCCGAAAAAAACGATGCAAATCTTGCTGGTCGAAGATGATACGCACCTATCCGCATCCTTAAGCGAGGCGTTGACCGCTCAACGCTATGTGGTTGATTTGGTGAAAGACGGCGAAGCCGCTTGGGAAAGAGTCAACAGCTTTACCTATGACCTGATCCTGATGGATCTCACCCTGCCGAAACTGGATGGGGTCCAGCTCTGTCAGCGCCTCAGAAACCATGGCCGTCGCATTCCGGTTTTAATGTTGACCGCGCGCGATACCAGCTTGGACAAAGTGATTGGTCTGGATGCGGGGGCAGATGCTTACATGGTGAAGCCCTTTAACCTGCAAGAACTGCTGGCCCAGATTCGGGCCTTACTGCGTCGCGGGCAGGAAACCCTGACCCCGGTGCTGCAATGGGGAAGTCTGCAGCTAAACCCCGTCACCTACGAGGTCACGTACCAGCGATCGCCCATTCGCCTGACCCCCAAAGAATTTGCTCTGCTAGAGGCGCTGTTGCGCTACGGCAGACGCGTCCTCAGTCGTCCGGCCCTGATCGAACAGGCTTGGCCCACCCAAGAGACCCCTGAAGCCGACACGGTCAAGAGCTATATCAAAAACCTGCGCGCCAAACTCAGAGCTGCTGGGGCCCCCAAAGATTTCATCGAAACCGTTCACGGCATCGGGTATCGATTGAAGGCAGTGGATTAACGTGAGATCGGGTTGGGGCCGGAACTGGAGAAAAACGTCATCTAACCTCATCCAGATTCAGAAGTGGAGTTTTGACATCTGGCCCAACCTCACCGCCTGCGGCACCTCTCCTTAGGAATGAGGACTAAATAAAGTGACCCAGTTATTAATCGCCGAGGCCCTCACCCCTCTCCCTCTCCCAGAGAGGGAGAGGGGAGTCCGGACTCATGTCCCCCTTCTCCCTCTCTGGCACTACGCTCTCAACATACAAGGGGTATAGCCTTCGGCATTCAAGAAAAGGGGATGTAGCGCTACTCTTCGAGAAGCCGCTTCGCGTCTAGTGCGCTTCCCATAGGGTGGGCGTCAGGAAGTTGTCGGTCTTATTAAATTCTCATTCCTTAGTAAGAAGAGGTTTAAGAAGACTCTGGTTCCTCTCTTTGGCTCTAGCGAAGCGGCGCGCAGCGCGAGCGGTTAGGTGAGGTTTTTTCGATCAGGCATAACTCCAGTTCTCAACTTAGACGCAGTTTAACAAGTTAGGAAATGCTAATAATCTCCCCGTTTTCTCCACGAAGTCATCCTCAAAACGCCCACTTCCGCTCTGTACTGTAAAGCGCAATGCTTCAGAAGACTTAATTGCCTAGAGTCACCGAAAGGTTCATTCAAAGTGTAGCGAATAATACGGTTTTTGGCGCAAGGCTATTTTTCTGAATTCCAAAATTGAGGCTTAATGTCCCGTCAGACCATGCTGCTGTTATGGCCGTTGCAGGGCAAGGTCATCACTCAATTTCAGCGCTCAATTTCAGTTATATAGAGATGAGGGAGTCCCCCATGACTGAGAACGATCCATTGCGATTTGCCACCACCGCTGGCACCACCGAGGTGGCTGAAATGCCGCCCGTGGTGGAAGACAGCCAAGGTCTCGATATGATCTATGGCCTGCATGCCAAGCCGCCCCTGCGGGACGCCATCGCCGCCGCTTTGCAGCATGTGCTGGCTGCTTTTGTAAATATTATTGCCCCCGCGTTGGTGGTCGGTAATGCCATTGGCTTAGAAGCAACCGACATCAGTTTTCTGATTAGTATGTCGCTGTTTATTTCCGGCATCGCCACCTTTATTCAGATCCATCGGGTGGGGCCGGTGGGGTCGGGTTTGCTGAGCATTCAAGGCACCAGTTTTGCCTTTGTGGGTACGTTAGTCACCGTGGGCACAGCGGCGGTGGATGGCGGGCGATCGCCGACCCAAACTCTGGCTTATCTGCTCACCATTTGTATGCTGGGTGCCTTTGTTGAAATCATCCTGAGCTTCTTTATTGAACCGCTCAAAAAAGTGATGACGCCGCTCGTCAGTGGCATTGTGGTGGTGATGATTGGGTTGAGCCTGATTCGGGTGGCCATTACCGCCATGGGGGGTGGTCCGGCGGCGATCGCCTCCGATACCTTTGCGACGCCCCAAAACCTGATGGTTTCGCTGCTCGTGCTCACGATCATTGTGATTCTCAACTGCACCCGCAGCGCCTTTCTGCGCATGTCGGCCATTTTGATTGGGTTGGTGGTGGGGTATCTGGTGGCTTGGCCCCTCGGTATGTTGAACTTTGGTGGCCTGAGCCAATTGCCCTACGTGACCGTGCCGATTCCGTTTCGCTATGGCTTTGACTTTGGGTTCGCGGGCTTCATTCCCCTGGCCTTTTTGTATGTGATTACTACCATTGAGTCGATTGGCGATCTCACCGCCACCTCGATGCTGGTGGGCGAACCGATTGAAGGTCAAACTTACCTGAAGCGAGTGAAAGGCGGCATTTTGGGCGATGGGGTCAATTCCTTGATTGCCGCTTGCTTCAACACCTTTCCCAACACCACCTTTAGCCAAAACAACGGTGTGATTCAGCTGACGGGGGTGGGCAGCCGCTATATCGGTTACTTTATTGCGGGCTTTTTGTTCCTGCTGGGGTTGTTTCCCATCATTGGTGGCCTGTTTCAGGCGATGCCGCAACCGGTACTCGGAGGAGCGACCTTGCTGATGTTTAGCTCGGTGGTCACCGCTGGCATCAAGATTTTGCACGGGGTTAACCTGAGCCGCCGCAACACCTTGATTTTGATCGTTTCGATGGGCCTCGGCATGGGGGTCGCCTTTGTGCCCGACATTTTGGCTAATACGCCTTACCTGATCAGAAGCGTCTTTTCCTCCGGGATTGCCACCGGGGGGATGACGGCGCTGGTCTTGAATATGGTGATTCCGGGTAAGCGCGAATAGTGCGCTCTGATTGACCAGATGGCTCACTCCCAGAGAAGCCGCTGGCGCGTCTACACCCCAAAGCCCTTTGGGCAGGCTACGCCAACGGTTCCTCTCTCTCAAAAATGCTATCCCTTAGTCATATAGCAGTCGCCAATTGCATTAAGACATAAGCTAGAAGCATTTCCCATCTCCGG
>JAQCKL010000317.1 GCA_027592485.1 Cyanobacteriota bacterium | reverse complement strand
GCCCCCGCCGCTAAAGCCTCCAGGGTTTTATTTTTGATGCCATAGCCGATGCGCATTGGGATCACGCAAACCGTGGCTTTGTGCAAATAATCCACCATGGACGGGACCCGCCCCGTTACCGTCACCCCCGGCAACGCTCCCAGGGCTTCCACTTCCGGGGTCGGGCGAGAGCCCACCAGGGCCAGGGTGGCGTCAGGGTAGTGGGTTTGCACCAAGGGGAAAATCTCGCGGCTGAGGAAGGTGGCGGCATCGATATTGGGCAAATTATCCATGGCTCCGACAAACACCAGTTGTTGCCCCCCTGGATCGGTAGCGCGCTGGGGAAATGTGTCGAGATCGACCCCATTGGTGACCACATGGACGGGGCGATCGGGGCGCAGGGCGGTCAGCTGCTGGGCGTCCTCCTCGGTGGTTACGACCAGATCCGTAAACTTGCCGCAGTATTGGGTTTCGTAGCGCTTGAGCAGGGAGAGGTTGAGGCGATCGCGCAGCGGTTTTTCGGCGGTGCCTGTCGCTAACTGCTGCTGACAAGTGCCGTACACCGAACTATGGATATTCACGATCCGCCGGGGAATCCGCGCCTGCACCACCGGGGTGACATAGCGCTCATTCACACAATGCTCAGCGGTGAGGGCATCAAAGCCGATGGTGTTCACCTGCTGCTCAATCCAGGCTTGCATCGCGGCAGACTGGCCGGAGCGCACATTGGGCGGGGTGCCGGTGAGCAAAAATTGGCCAAAGCGGAGGCCCTTGCCTAGCGCCCCACCGCCCCCTGGGTCAGTGGGGGCCGGAAACACCTGTAGCGTCGTCACCCAATCGCGCAATCCCTCGATCTCCTCGTCACTCACATCCCCATAGCGCTGGGTCACCAGGGTAATCTCATGGTCTGCTTGCAGGTGCTTCAGGAGGTTAAAGGTCCGCACCTGGGTGCCGCCCCGACTGGGGGGATAGGGAAAGGTGGCGGAAAGCATCAGAATTTTCATGGACGTGAGGGGCGATAAAGGAGCCTGGGCAATCTTAGCTAGGCGGGAACCAACGCTAGGACGGAACCAACCCTGCAACCGTTGTTTGTTTAGCGATCGCGTGATCTGAATCCATGCCTAAAGTCAGTGTTTGTATTCCCACCTATAATCGAGCCGAGCTGCTCAACCAGGCGATTCAGAGCGTGCTCGATCAGCGGTTCGAGGACTTTGAGCTAATCATCTGTGATGATGGTTCCCAAGATGGCACCCCAACGATGATGGCCAGCCTGGCCGATCCCCGTATCCACTACCTGCGCCATCCCGCAAACATTGGCAAGAGCAACAATATGATTTCGGGGTTTCGGGCGGCCCAGGGGGACTATTTCATCAAATTTGACGACGACGATCGCCTCACCCCCGACTTTTTGGCCGACACCGTGGCGGTCTTAGAGGCCCATCCCGAGGTGGACTTTGTCAGCACCGATCACTGGGTGATTAATCCCCAAAGCCAGCGGGACCTGGTTTTGACCGATGCCAACTCCGCCCGCTGGGGCCGCACCGAACTGCCCGCTGGGGTGGTGCAAGACCTACTGCCCACGGTGTTTGTGCGTCAGTGTTTACAGGTGGGAGCCACCCTATTTCGGCGCTCGGTGCTAGAGGCGGTCAACTACATGCGCCCCAACTTACAGAACTGCGAAGACAACGACCTGTTCGTGCGGCTGGCCATGGCCGGAAAGCAAGCCTACTACTTGCCCGATCGCCTGATGGAATATCGCTTCCACCCGGAACAACAGGGGATTGGCCGCGCCATCCCCTACCTGCGGGACAAGATTGCTTATTTAGAAGCCTTTAAATTTCCAGAACCGGCCATTGAAACCATCCGTCAACAGCGCCTAAAGGAAACCCAGTTACTCCTAGGGCTGCGGCTGATTGAAACCGGCGATACCAAAACCGGCACCGCCCTAGTCAAGGCTGGACAAGGCCATTCCCCGAAAAAGGCTCAAGTGGGGTTGGCCCTGGCTAAAATCCCTATGCCCTTACGGCCCGCCGCCTTTGGTTTATTCCGTAGCCTTAAGCCCCTGCTGGAACGCTCCTAAAGCGGAGGTGTCGAGCCATTCAATCTGACGGGCAGCCTCGGGCAGTTGGGCATCCCGCTGGCCGATCGCCCGCGATCGCGCACAAAACAAATCCAAGGGAACCCCCACCAAACTCACCCAAGGGGCTTGGCCCCGCAGGCTCAGCCAGAGGGCCTTGGGACAATCCTTCAGGATCCAGCGAGCCAGACGATAGCGGGTTTCCCGAGGTCCGAGGTCCGGCCCCAAAGGCACCCCATGGAGATCGTGCAAATACCGATTCGAACGGCCATAGCGCCGCCATTGGCTGGCCAACTCGGCAAAGCTGGCTCGGTGCCGGTGCTCAATGATGGCATCCTCCGCATAGTGCAGCTGCCAACCGCCCCTGAGCTGTACCCGCCAACAGAGATCGGCATCACCCCCCGTCGTCAAATAGGGTCGAAATAACCCCGCCTCCTGAAAGGCTGGCATCCGCACCGCCAAGTTGGCCGTTTGCCCATAGGGGTAAAGGTGGGCAATGGTGTGCTTTTGGGCCATGATCTCCCGATATTCGGCATAGGCTTCGAGGAGGGTACGTCCTGGCAAGGCATGAATTTCCCCCACCACCAGACCAATAGCCGCATCCGCAAACGGGGTCACCAATTGGGTGAGCCAATCAGGCTGGGGCCGACAGTCGGCATCGGTAAAGGCCAAAATCTCTCCCTGAGCCGCCCTGACCCCCTGATTGCGAGCCGCATAGGAGCTTTGAATATTGGGCTCTGACAGGGGCCGCACGGTCATGCCTTGGCGGGCGGCCTCCTGGGCAAAGCGGTGTAATCGGTTGGCGGTGTCATCCTGACTGTTATTGTCCACCAGCAGATATTCGACCCGATCGCGGCGATAGGTCTGCCCCAGCAAGCAATCTGCCAACGCTGGCAGGTCCTCTACCCCGTTATAGATGGGGATAATCACCGACACCCATGGGCAATAGTCCAACGGGTGGGGCGCAGCAGTACCAGGAGTTGAGGACATGGGCAACAGACTTAAGGGGTTTTCTGAACGGGAAATAACTCGGTCGGGACAGAACTCGGTCGGTATCATTCACGATAGTGCCCGCCCCCCGCCGCGATGGCCCATCCTCCCTTAGAGAAAAGTAAAATGGCCTGTCTATTCCGTCCGTCTCTTCTACCCTTGCCCCTAATGAGTGTGGTGCTCGGTTGGGGACTAATGGGCTGTTCGGTTCCGGCAACGGACACGATCGCTCCGGCTGCGACGGCACCCCAGACGGTGACCTACGCCGAATATGAACACCCCACCAGCCGCATCCATGTGGTGACGGTGCCCGCCAATTACCGGTTGGGGATCGCAGTTTCTGAAGCACTCATGCCCTTGGCGGATTTGGTAGTAGGCACAGAGGCGATCGCCGCCATCAATGCCGGATTCTTTGACCCTCAAAATGGGCTGACCACCTCCTATGTGACCCTGGGCGATGGACTGGCGGCAGATCCCCGCCTCAACCCCCGCCTGGTGGACAACCCGGATTTGCAAGCCTATTTGCCAGCTATTTTGGATCGTTCTGAATTTCGCATTTACGACTGCGGCGGCGAGCCCCAGTACGAGATTGTCCGTCACAGTGCGCCATTAAAGGCCGACTGCACCCTATCAGGGGCGGTGGGGGCAGGGCCACAACTGCTGCCGGTGAATACGGGCTATGAAGAGGGCTTTCTGACCAACAATGCCGCTGGCGAGGTGGTGCGGGATGCCCTGGGCAGCCGCACTGTCAATGCCCGCTCAGCGGTGGGACTGACCGCGACGGGGGAGGTGGTGCTGGCGATCGCCGCCCAGCGGCAGGATATCCCCATGCCCAATGGCCTCACGGGGGATGACTTTGCGGCATTTTTGGCCGAGTTGGGGGTGGTCTCGGCCCTGAATTTGGATGGCGGCAGTTCGAGTACGCTGATGTTTGAGGGGCAAATTCATTTAGCGCGACTGAACCAGGAAGGCGTTTACATTGAGCGCCCGATCAAGTCAATTTTGTTTGTGGCCAGTCCAGCCCAGTGACGTCATGATTGCCGAATGCTGAGCGGGGGCTTATAGCCACCGTGCTAAGCTAGGACAGTCAGGAGCGGGGTGGCATGCTTGCTTTTAGCATGAGCATGAGCCCGCGCTATCCCAGGCCAGCTACCTTCGCTTCATTCCAAGGTATCTGAGTGACTGATGCACCTTCCGAGTTTGATTTAGCCGTTTCTGCCTATCGCACCAATTGCGATCTGCTCGACATGACGTTTGAGCAGCCTTCAGAGGAGCATTCGAAGCAGGTAAGTAATGTCATCTACCTCCGGACCAGTGATGTGGGGTATGTGGCTCGATACAACGTCAAGCGGCGGCGAATTTTGATTTAGTCCCATCAGAATCCGGTTCTGGATTACGTTTCACCCTAGATTGCGTTTTACGCCCCCAGAGGCCGAGTTTCCTGAAGAAGCTCGGCCTCTGTTGTTTAGACAGCGCTACAGCATAACCATCTAAACAGCGCCCTCGGCAACAGGCCCATGACTCGGACGACGAATGACGTGACTTTGGTTCTCTAGGAACCATCCCCTGGGCGAAGTCGTGGGCTTTGCCGTCCCGTTCCCATAGCGATGTCGAAGGCATCAGGGAATAGGAGATCTTTGTTGGAGATCTGGCTTTCCCCTTTGGGAGACGCTTCGCCAACGCAAAGCGTCTCCCAAAGGGGAAAGCCAAGTTTCACGACCAGCATTCTGACTCCGCCCAGGGGACGTTTACCTGCCTACAGCCGTATCCCAGACCTACCTTCAAACCGCCTCTGAGGCTCTACGTAATCACCGATATAGATCGGGCGATCGCTACAAAATACTCGGCAAAACGATAGCCGACACGCAAAAATTCCATTTACATACTGAATCAGGCCCTAATTAAGGACCCGTATATTTTCGACACCATTTGAATTCAGGGTTTTCAATCCTTGAGTCAAGCACAAGTTACTAAACGATATTACTAACAGATAAAATACCTAAAACCCTTTCTGGAAAGGGTTTTCAGGGCATTGAAAAGTTAGAATTTCCCTTGAAATTTCCTTCTAAGAACAACTCAGTGATATTACGTAAGCCTTTAAGCATCCTTCTTAAAAAGGCTTTTTCAATAAAGAGTCGGTGAAAGTCAGGCTGGGGATAAGCCGTTCCGATGGCTTTGGCAATATCTTGATTACAGATGAGAAATCGATGAGAACTCAACGCGAACGACACAGGGTCAGCATACTCTCAACCACTTTCAGACCCCATCAAGGGAACAACTATGAACATTTCCAAGAAAACCTTCATCGCTTTAGCTGGCTGTGCTCTGGCATCTGTCAGCGTTGCCACGGCCCCCGCCCATGCCCAAGAGGTGAACGGCTGGAACTACGCTATCGACTCTTTTAGCGATGGTTCCGAACTCGGTCGGCGTGGAGCCAATAGCATCTATGAGTTTTATGGCCTAGCCATTAAGGAAACCGCTGATCGAGTCTACGTCGGCCTCAATTCCAACATGAGCTTGGGCGGTCAGTACTATAACCCTGCCGCCGATGACTATATTCACTACGGTGACCTCTTCTTCAACTTCACCGGCGAAGATTTGGCCGATGCCCAGGGCAATCTGTTTGCCATCAAGTTTGATGCGGGCAATGACTCGGGGGTTAGCGAAACCGGGGTTTACGGTAACGTCGTTAGCAAGAACGTGGCTGCACAAAACTCCGGTTTCAACAGCATGAATAGCCACCGAAACTGGGCCAAT
>JAQCKL010000316.1 GCA_027592485.1 Cyanobacteriota bacterium | reverse complement strand
CAGTGCAGTTTCGGTTTTGAGATAGCCCCCTTTTTAAGGGGGCGGCGATAGCGGGGGATCAGCCCATGACGCTGAATTCAGAGATGTGTATAAGCGGTAGCCCGTGGGGGAAGGGTTAGGGATGGGGGCCATCACCGTTGAAAATTGCCGACAATTGAGTACCTGACGGCATCCGTTCTCACACCATGGCGGATGACAGGGGACATCAGGGGAATGGGGGCTAACCGAAGGGGGCAAGTGATTTACGCCGTCGAGTACTAGACCACCCCAGCAAACAAATCGGCGTAGGGTTGGGCAGTCGCTTCCGCTTGGGCCACAATCTCGACGATCTTATTGCGAGAACTGGGCGTCAACAGCGCTTCTACACAGGCTTCCGCCACCTTCAACCGGGGCACACTGCCCTCAAACAGGGTATCCGCCGGGGCCATCACCAGCGATCGCCCATCACTATCATCGTTTTTCAACCCGCCCGGTCGCACGATCGTGTAGGTGAGGCCGCTTTGGGCTAAATGCTTCTCCGCCTGCTGCTTCCACCACAACACCAGCCAAAACAGGTTTAGGGGATGGAAGAAGCGGGAGACACAGAGGGAGGAAACCAGCACAAACTGTTCAATACCAGCGGCTTTCGCTGCTTTTACCAAATTCTGGGTGCCCACATAATCCACCTGGTAGGGACCGGTTGGATCCAGGCTGGGCTTCGCGCCGGTCGCGCAGATGAGGGCTGTGCAACCGGCGATCGCTGCCGCCAAGCTGGTCGGGTCCAACACATCGCCCACCACCATCTCCGTTCCGGCGGGCAAGATTGCCTGGGCCGCCTGTTCGTCGCGCACTAAAGCCCTGAAGGGAATGTTGCGATCGCGCAGCTGCTGCACCACCCGCCGTCCGGTCTCTCCCGTTGCCCCTGCCACCAATACCTGCATCGTTATCTTTTGTTAAGCTGAGTACCTCTGTATAGTAGGTCCCTGGGGGCAACCTTTGTGAGGGCACAGACGCCATTGATCGCGATCACGGCCAGACAACCGTGATGGATCGTATCCTGAATTGCATTCCGGTTTATTCGTGGCCTATAAACTACGAAATCAATGAAAACTCGGAGGTTTGACGTTGGATAGATGCGGAAAAGGTTCCATGCTCCGTGTAATTGCTCGTGATCATTAGAATGGGTAACGGTTAGGCTGGGCGAGCCATGTTGCTTTATTGCCTGGACAGACATGATTGATGATGTATGAAGCCGTACCGCTCCCTCACCACCGACTAAAATAGAAGTTGATGAGTCATTGGTGGCGATTCTCTGACATTCCTGAATACGAACCGTCTAGTGCCAGCGCATCTATGCAAACACCATTTACTAACCACGCGAACTTTTCCCCTGACTTTGGGGAAGCGTCACCCGGTCAGGTTGATCGCGTATCGCCGCCCGCATTAGGTGAGGCGGTTAAGCCAACGGTGTTCCACGGAGCCTACGTTGGGCGCATGGACATGGCGGCTGATCTTCAGACCGTGGCCCAGTATTTAGATGTGCACCAAGACTGGTTTTGCCGTTGTGCCGACCCCATGGCCGCCGAACCCCTGGGGGACAATGGCTATGCCGTGACGGTGGGTCATTTTGGGGCCATGGGCTACGACATTGAGCCCCGGATTGGTCTCCATCTTTTACCTCAGGATCACGGCGTCTATCGCATCGAAACCATCCCGGTGCCGGGGTATACCCCCCAGGGCTACGATGTTGACTTCCGGGCGGCCCTGGAACTCAAGGAAATGCCTGACTCTGCCACCGGTCAAGTTATGACCCAAGTGGAGTGGACCCTGGATTTGGATGTGGCGATCGCTTTCCCCAAATTCTTGAATGCCTTGCCCAAAGCACTGTTGCTGAAGACCGGCAATGCCTTGCTCAATCAAGTGGTGCGGCAGGCTTCTCGCTGTCTGACCCACAAGGTGCAAGACGACTTTCACACCACCCTAAACATTGCCCTGCCGGAAAGTTTGCAGAACCGCAGCCACCACTTCCTGGAGCGGCTGTCCAAGGGGCTGCATCTCAATTCCTGAGGGTCGCTGACTTGTTTCCCCTGAATCCCTGTGGCAGGGTTAACCTGTAGTTTTCCACCTAGGCTGGGTTTCCCATGGGTAAGCGGGGATTTTTTGCATTGTTGATCACCAGTTGGGTGCTCTGCATCGGAGTGGCTTGCCTGCGATCGCCACAGTTGTTGTCTCAACCCACCCCTGTGGCTCCCAATGCTTCACCCAAAGCTGTTGCAGTTGCCCCTAGGCCAGAGTTCGAAGGCCTGTACGATCCACCCCGTGGCGATGTGCGGCTGGTGGTGATCAGTGACCTCAACAGCGCCTATGGCTCAACCGATTATGATCCCGAGGTAGATCAAGCCATTGACCTAATCCCGTTCTGGCAGCCAGATCTGGTGGTCTGTAGCGGCGACATGGTGGCGGGGCAGCGGGCCACCCTCACCCCAGCGCAAATCCAGGCAATGTGGGCAGCCTTTGATGACCATGTGGCTGCGCCTTTGCGGCAGGCTCAAATCCCCTTTGGGTTTACTATCGGCAACCATGATGCCTCTAGTGCATGGCGAGACAACCGGTTTGTGTTTCAGCGGGAGCGGGATCTAGCAGCGGCTTACTGGCAAGATCCGACCCATGATCCGGGGGTGGATTTTGTGGATCGCGACGACTTCCCCTTTTACTACAGCTTCCAGCAGGGCGATGTGTTTGTGGTGGTGTGGGATGGCTCCTCTAGCCGCATCCCTGCCGACAAGTTGGCTTGGGTCGAGCAAACCCTAGCTAGCCCTGCCGCCCAGCAAGCCAAGATCCGGATTGTGCTGGGGCATTTACCCCTCTATGGGGTTGCGGTGGGGCGCGATAAACCGGGGGAGGTGATGAATAACGCTGGCGAGCTGCGGGCGTTGTTAGAACAATATGATGTCCACACCTATATCAGTGGCCACCAGCACGCCTATTACCCGGCCCATCGGGGGGATCTACAACTGCTGCACACGGGCATTGTCGGCTCTGGCCCTCGCGCCCTGATCGACAGCGACTTGCCCCGGCGAAAAACGCTGACGGTGATTGATATCGCCTTTGATGATCCAGATCTGACTACCTACACCACCTACGACATGGCGACCCTGGCCCCTGTTGACGATGGGCAGTTACCCCGCTTGCTGGTGGGGCACAACGGGATGGTGCTACGGCGGGATCTGGCTTGGCAGGACCTAACAGCGGCAGAACTTGAGTTTTGCAAACAGCGCTTGGGCGAGGCCCAGTGTGGCCCTGGTTAACCTCAGTTCGGGTTAGGCCTTTCCCATGACCGCAGGGAGGGTCAAACGTAGTGAGGCCCACCCTACCTGGCAAATTCAACCCACCAGCCCGTGGGTCTCGTCCCTCGACCCACGCTACATCCGTTACTGGCTGCCCCAGAATATAGCCCAAGGGGCATTCAAGAAAGGGGGCGGGGCCTCGAACGCATGAGCTATTTCACCCATATTTTGAAATGAAGACTAACTGCTGAGCTTGTCGGCCACGATGGCTTCCACCACAGCCGCCTTCTCGGGCACCTCTAGCTGGTGGATAAAACCGCGAATGACTTCGGTCTTGGTTTTTTCCTGAAGAATGCAGAACGCCTCTAGCCGTCGCAAATCCTTTTCGGGGATGCGAATGGTCAACACCTTATCCGAGCGAGGCTTCGTTCTGGCCATGATTTTCCATCAAAACAAGCATTACTGAGTCGAGCAGACGCCTAGGGGACAGCGCCGCTGCCCCTAAATCTTAGCCCTGGCAATGGCCAAAGTCCAGCTTTTGTTAGTACAAAATTTATACGTTGACTTGACAATATTAAGCATTTCCCTTAAGTTGGTAATAACAGCGCAATCACATTGACACTATTTTGTTAGTACATTGTAGGTTTAAGGCGCTTCACGGCCCTCGGGCTTTTACCCAATTATCAGTATGCAAGGAGGCAACCCTTTTTTATGGTTTCGACTCAGATGCAAGATTTACCCCAACGTGCTCAAGATTTGCTGGCGGAACCCGGCGTTAGCGATGGGAGTGAATTGATTCCAGCGGAGGCAGGCACAACGCCACTCCCCCAGGCTGCGGGCTACACCACGGATCAGGAGGGGTTGATTAATAACCACGCCATGATGCCTAAGCCCTATTTGCAAAAGCGGCCTCGGTTTGGATTTACAGAATTTGCAGAGCGCGTCAATGGGCGCGTCGCCATGATCGGTTTTGTGGCCCTCCTGATTACGGAGTGGCTGTCGAACAAGAGCTTTATTAACCTGCTGATTGGCTCTTATCTCAACGGAGCCTAGGGGGTTGCACCTGATCGCTGCAAATATCGCGATCTCCCCCTGATCAACGAACGGATCACCCCGCCCACCGCGCGGGTCTCCCCAGACTTTCATCAGAACTGCAGCGGTCCTTGATGGGCTGTCATCAATTGCTTGGGTCAAACGGTCAAACGGTCAGACGTCAGCCGCCATTGCCCTTGTCCAGCCAGATTAAGACCGTTGTGAATGCACACAAACTAGGATGACAGTCCTATGACTATGCCCATCACCGAACAACCTTTAACCCAGAACCTCAACCAGGAGCGGGATATCTACCAAGCGCGCGTCAAAGCCGAGTTGGACAAGCTGGATGCTCGCATCAGTGAGTATCGGGCCAAGCTGGACTATGCCAAGGCCGACCAGCAGGCTCAATACCACGACCTGATTGATCAACTGACGACGCAGCGTGACGCGATCGCCCAGCGCTTTGAGGAATTGCAGAAAGCCGGTGACAGCGCCTGGGCTGATTTGCAAGCTGGATTTGATCGGGCCTGGACCGACGTGAATACCGCCTTTCAAAATGCGGCCCAGCAGTTCGACCGCTTCTAGCGGCTCATTTTGCCCATCACTGTGTTAACCCCTGACGTTGGGCCATGCCGCCTGACGCCCTCAGGATAAGCACCCATTAAACCCGGCACCCTACAGCGTTTGCCCAGGGATCAGTTTGGGCTAGCGCTACGGCGTGCCGGTTTGTGAATCACACTATTAGTTTCGGAGGATAATCGCCGATGACGATTACGTTAGAAAGCCGCAACCCTAAACCTTTCAATCCTGGTCTGAATGCTGACCAAACCTCTTTTCTAGAAAAGGTGAAGGATCGGGCCAACTTAGAAACCCTGTACGACGCCAAGGAGATTACGGAGGTGGTGTATCGCACCATGCGAGATCTCATGGATCACGACACCATTGAACAAGTGGCCAGCGAAGTGGATAAACCCGCCAGCCAATCCCTGAAAAAGCAGCTCAATGGATCCATCTCCGATCTGTGGCAAGACAGCAACCCCCTGGTCCGTTGGTTGAGCCACCTGCGTCCCGCCTTTAGCCAAGACGGCCCCTTAGGGATTGATGACGATCGCTTCCTCCAGCGGATTGAGCAGGAAGGGTCACTCCCTGGCAACGTGAAGCCTTTGACGGCGATCGATGCGGTGTTTACGGCAACGAAAGCCGAGCTGCCCATTGAGACTCAGGCGCGGGTGGCTGAATGTCTGCCGGGGATGATTCGCATGGTCTGGCAAAATGCATAGGCCGATCTCTATCTTTGGGGAGTGGTGGCAGAGTGAGAGGGGCGCTTACCCTCTTTGCAAGTTATCCGATCCACCCACTTGATTTCAGCGCCATCGATCGATCCGGTGGCTGAATTTACGCAATGACTGTCGTAGCCTTTTCTGCAAAGCTGGAGGAGGGGTTATGGCATATCTAAACCAGCAGTTATGGGGAATTTAAAGCATGCCGACGGATTTTTTGGAAAACGTGATTTTAGGTAACGCGA
>JAQCKL010000315.1 GCA_027592485.1 Cyanobacteriota bacterium | reverse complement strand
CGGAAGCGTCACGGGCTTTTTGCAACCACTAGCTTGTTAAACAAATCTTTTATTCGAAGTGCCCTCCAGTTTTGATATAAACCATCAGTGACTGTTCAGCCTTGAACCATTCGCCCTGCATTCTGAGATGCCAAAACTTACCATGTAAAGCACCTTCCAGTCCTTTAGCTTGAGCTTCGCTTTGCAATGGAATTATCTTTAGCAACTTGAGCTCAATTGGACTAGCTGTTTGCAAAGATCTAAGACGCTTTTCCACATCTTTAGCTCTGCCAATTTTGATGGCGTCGCTATCGGCATTGAAGATGAAATAAACATAGTGGGCCTTCCCACTGCTAGAAGTTTCACCCTCAACCGTGTATGCATAACCACCAGGAGAAATGATCTGGGTATCTGGAGGGGCCCAGGACTTAACCCACGCACATACAGCTTTGACGGTCAAAACTTTTTGGGCTTTGATAGGAACCTGTTCCTCACCTAATCGCAGCGTAAATTTCTTAGCCCCTGCTCGTCCACGAGAGGGCAGATTGATATTTCGTCCATTGCTGGCCTGTCTAGGAGATGGGGGTGCTGTATCAGGAACTCCATAGACTTGAGCTGCTTCCAGCTCTATATCTAACCAGCCCCATCCTTTACCCATATCGGTTGGGTCTCGATTGATATAGACCTGCTTGAATAGAGGACGATTTTCTGATGAAGTTCTCATCTACTCCTCAAAACTCAATCCGAATCAAAGATTCATCACCGTTTCGGCAATCTCAGCTTTCAGCACTTGACAAGAAGCTTCAAAGAGATCGACGGATTTATCCCTTTAGTTTAAAAGCCCTACAAAATTAATTGCATAAAGGTGAGGTCGAGCCAGCGATCGAACTTGTAGCCCACCTGCTGCATATGACCTACTTGCTCGAAGCCGAACTGACGATGAAGGTGCAGGCTGGCTGCATTATCAGCATCAATCCCCGACACGATGGTGTGGAACTCGCGATCGCGGGCTGCCTCAATCGAGGCCCTGAGCAATTGCCGACCAATGCCCTGCCCCTGGCGATCAGGGGCCACATAGAGCGAATTTTCGACCGTGTAGCGATAGGCTGCCCAAGCTCGAAACCAGCTCAGTGCGGCGAACCCCACCACCTGATCGTCTCGGGTGGCGACTAGCACCGGTAATTGATCCGCAACCTTAGCTTCATACCAAGCTTCCCGCATCGCCAGGGTATGGGGTTCGTAGTCATAAACTGCTGTAGTGTGAGCGATCGCGTGGTTATAAATCGCCAAAATCTCAGGCAAATCGGCCTCGGAACCGGGACGAATCACAACAGTCATACCAGAGCCCTTCCAATCACTGCTCCAGCATCATAGTCACGCTGGGAGATGCATGCACCTCCCAGCGTGACTTATGACCTTAGTGCTTAAAGGGCCGACAAAACCGCGTCGTGGATTGGCCCATTACTGACCACCACCCCTCGGTTATCCATCATTTTTGCCGCAGAGAAAAAGTCGAGGGGTTTGCCGTGCATATCGGTGACCCGGCCCCCGGCCTCTTCTACCACGATCGCCCCAGCGGCATGGTCCCAAATCTTCTCCCGATAGTTGGGGTATTTGGGAGAGGGTAACCGCAGGTAGAGGGCGGCTTCCCCTGCGGCTAAAGCCCCATACTTGGCTTGGCTATCCATGCGAGCAGACGGTTGGGTAATGCCCGCCGCCTGGGCCACTGCATTTTGCCGATCCTGGTCGCCGTGGCTGGCCTCAACACTTTCCACAAACCGGAGCCGCTCCGTATCACCGGGCTGCACCACTTTCACTGACTGGGCCTCTCCCCCGGCGAGAGCCTGCATGGTTGTGCCTTGGCCACGAATGGCGCTGAACAAGAGTCCTGGTTCACCATCGCCAAAGGCCAGGGCAGGGCAACCCAAAACCCCCACCTTCAGGTCGCCATCTTCGATGAGGGCGAGGGCGATCGCATATTGGTCCCCGCGCAAAAAGCCCTTGGTGCCATCAATCGGGTCGAGGGTCCAAAACCGTCGGGCCACCTCACCATTACCATGGTCGATCCACTCCGTAATCTGCCCGGAGGTCGCCTCTGCAATTTGGGCTTTCACAAAGTCCGTGACTTGCTGAAGTTGCGCTGCCATTTCCGGCTTTTGCAAATCAGCAGAGTCCTCTTCCCCCACCACCGGATCATTGGGGAACGCCGCAGCTAAGGCCCGACAGATAATCGCCTGAGCCCCATAATCGGCAACGGTCACCGGGCTCATATCAGACTTCTCCATAGCTTCGGGAACCATATCTCGCCGCACGGCCTCACACAGCTTGGCCGCAATCATCACAGCCTCCTGGGCGATCGCTAATTCCTGTTCGTAAGCCATGGCGTCCTCTAATCCTGCGAAAAGTCCAGACCTAGTCTACCCGGTCATTTTGCCCTGTAACGAAGGGCGGATAGCCAGGCCCTGGTCCAGATCGATTCACAGGCTGTGGCTGCAATCATCGCGGCCTTGGCCAAGGCCGTCTGAAAATCATGCTCTGGATAGTAATGGCAGAAAGCCCCATGGAAAATATCCCCCGCCCCTAGGGTGTCCCGCGCCTGGACTGGCGGAACCGGAACGGTGCCAGCCCCATGGGGGGTGTGATATAAAATCGGCTCTGGCCCTCGGGTAACCGCTACCTGGGGAATACCCAAGGCAATCAGGTAGGCGATCGCAGCCTCTACGGTGTCACAACCAGGGGGGCGAAACTGCTGGGACGCAATCACGACCGTAGCCTGGCGAAGAACCCGGTCAAAATGCGGTTTCCAGCTCCCGGCATCCACCACCACTGGCCTCTGGCACTGCTGCACTTGACGGGCTGCCTCGGCGCTGAGCTGCATCTGATGGCCATCCACCATCAGGATGGATACGCCCTGTAAAGTACCCGCCAAAATGTCCATGCCTGGCGACCGGCGACCCATGGCATTGCGAGTAATCACGGCCCGATCGCCGGTAGTGGTACTGGTAATAATTGAGGACATGGGCGGTGGCAAGGGTTCATGCGGGGTTAAATCGCTCCAGGTCACCCCATGGTGAGTTAAATCATCACGGATGACGCTACTCAGGGGATGACAGCCGATTGCGCCTAATAACCGGGACTGGCTGCCCAATCCTTGAAACGCGATCGCGGCATTGGTCGCCGGTCCCCCTGCCGCCAAGCACATCCCATCCGCCTGCCGTTTTTCGTTGCTCCCCAGGGGTATGGGGGTTTGGTACATGACATTCACCGTAACCAACCCCAAAAACAGCCCCTGCTTGGCCATCAGCCTCTCTCCAATTGCCGCGTCTCAGTTTATCCTGAGGCACAGGCCACCTTTAGACAGGACCCAATCTACGTTGACAGCCCCTCTCCCCTCTGGAACCCTTTACATTGTCGGCACGCCCATTGGGAATTTAGGGGATATGACCTTCCGGGCGGTCGAAACCTTAAAGGCCGTTGACCTGATCGCCGCAGAAGACACCCGCCATACCGGTCGCCTCCTGCAGCATTTTGCGATTTCCACCCCCCAAACCAGCTACCACACCCACAACTGGCGAAAGCGGTTGCCGACCTTATTGACCCATTTAGAAGCGGGCAAAACCCTGGCCTTAGTCAGCGATGCCGGGATGCCGGGTATCTCCGACCCAGGGTTTGAGCTGGTGGAAGCCTGTGCAGAAAGTGGCTTTTTAGTGGTTCCGATCCCAGGGGCCACCGCTGCCATTACTGCCCTCTGTGCCTCAGGGCTATCCCCACAACCCTTTACCTTTGATGGCTTCTTACCTGCCAAAGGTCGTCTCCGCAAAACCATGCTCAATGCCATGGCCCAAGAACTGCGCACCATGGTGATTTACGAGTCTCCCCATCGCTTGTTGGCAACCCTGCAGGATTTGATCACAGCTTTGGAGCCGGAGCGCCGGGTGGCGATCGCCCGCGAACTCACCAAACAATACGAAGAAATTTGGCGGGGCAGCCTCGCAGAGGCCATTACCCACTATCAAAACAAAGCCCCTAGGGGAGAATTTACCCTGGTCATCGCCGGATCAGCCCCACCCCAGGCAGGACCACCGCCATCCGAGGCAGACCTCAAGGAGCGACTGCAGGCATTGGTGGAATCAGGTCTATCTCGGTCCCAAGCCAGTCGGCAATTGGCCCAAGCAACCCAGCAACCCCGGCGTGACCTCTACCAACTGGCACTGACCTTACCAGAGTTGGCCTTACCAGAGCTGGCCCTGCCTGAAGATGAAGGTGACGAATCACCATAAATAAACCCTGCAGTCCTAAGACCGCAGGGTTTAATGGGTTGGAATGACTCGAACCCTTAGGCTTTAGCCACTCAAGGCTTCGGCACCACCGACAACCTCAAGGATCTCCTGGGTAATCGCCGCCTGACGGGCCTTGTTGTAATCCAGAGTCAGACTCTTCACCAGTTGATTTGCGTTATCGCTGGCATTATTCATAGCCGTCATTCGAGCCGCCAGTTCACTTGCTGCTGATTCTTGCAACGCCCGTAGAACTTGGTTATTCAAATATAGGGGCAATAGGGCATCCAGGATTTGAACGGGGTCTTGCTCAAAGATCATGTCCTGGGGCAAGGTTTTATCCCCGCGCGCCACCTTTTCCCGCTCAACCGCAAACTGACCCCCTCGGATAATCAGGCGGAAGATTTCATCATCCTGAGTCTCAAGCCCTTGGGGATCCAAGGGCAGAAGGGTTTGGACTACGGGGCGAGAGCTGACCAAGGACACAAACTTGGTATAAACCACCTCTACCCGATCCACCTTCCCAGACAAGAACAAGGTCAGTAGCTGGTCGGAGATCCGAGACGATTCATCAGCCGTGGGAATTTGCTCTAGGCCCATGAAGGACTCGCTAATAGGCTGATTGCGGCGCTTGAAGTATTGCGACGCCTTACGACCCACCAAGACATAGGTGTAATCAATGCCGGAAGCCTTGAGCTCTTTGGCCCGATTCTCGGCTCGGCGAATAACGTTTGTGTTGTAGCCACCACAAAGACCGCGATCTCCGGAAACCACCAGCAGACCCACACGCTTGACTTCCCGCTTTTGCAAGAGCGGCAAATCGACATCCTCAAACCGAAGACGGGTCTGCAATCCATGGAGAACTTGGGCTAAGCGATCGGCAAAGGGCCGAGTCGCAATCACCTGCTCTTGGGCACGACGCACCTTGGCGGCGGCCACCAATCGCATCGCCTCTGTAATTTTCCGTGTGTTTTTAACCGACTTAATGCGATCACGGATCGCTTTCAGGTTAGCCATTATCTCTCTCTCGCCTTACTGGCAGCACGGCAGGAAGCACTTCGCTCCCCACCGTAAATTACATCGGTACTATGCAGCCGCCATGAACGCCTGCTTCGACTCCTGAATGCCGGCCTTCAGGATTTCAATCACCTCATCGGTGAGCTTTTTCTCAGTCTTGATGATCTCGGCATACTTAGGCTTGTTGGTACTGAGGTAGTCCCGCAGAGCCTTGGCATAATCCACAATCTTTTCGACCGGCACATCATCCATGTAGCCCTTGGTGCCCGCAAAGATGATCGCCACCTGGTCTTCAACCGGCAGGGGTGAATACTGGGCCTGCTTCAGCAGCTCCCGTAACCGCTGTCCACGGGATAGCTGGTCTTGGGTCGATTGGTCCAAATCAGAGGCAAACTGGGCAAAAGCCTGGAGTTCATCAAACTGAGCCAAGTCCAACTTCAGCGTACCGGCCACTTTCTTCATGGCTTTAATCTGGGCTGCGCCCCCAACCCGTGATACGGAAATACCGGCGTTAATGGCAGGCCGTAGACCCGAGTTGAACAGGTCAGAGGAGAGGGAAA
>JAQCKL010000314.1 GCA_027592485.1 Cyanobacteriota bacterium | reverse complement strand
AAGGGCAGATCGGTGGTGATTTGCACAACCCCCCGCACCAAGAGCCAGCCGGTCCCCGCCATAAACCCTCCAATCACTGGATAGGGCACCACCCGAATCCGGTCCCCCTGCTTCAATAGCCCCAGCCCTAGCAGCAAGCCCCCCGTCAGCAGCGCACTCATGGCAATCATGATCAGTACCGTGGCCAGCACCTCAGCGGTGGGGGCGTCTTGGAGTTCGGCGGCGATCGCCGCTGCCATGATCGCCAAAATCGCGGTGGGGGCCGCGAGGGGCGTGGCAATCATCCCCGGCAGGGTGCTGGTCAGGGCAACGACGCCCAGGGTGACTGCGGCACTAAACACCGTGATCCCCAACCCCATGGGCAGGTGGGCGGCCAAGGCCCCGGAGAAGATTAAGCTGGCGTAGGAAATGGCCCGAATCACCCCGATCACCCCCGTTACCAAACCGGCGGAGAGGCTCGAAACCATCACCTGTGGGTCTAAGGCGGCGGGCAGTTGTTGGCGGGTAAGGGGTGTTTTCGGAAACGGCAGTAACCGTTGCAGCATGGCTTGCATTCAGCTTGAAGAACGCCGGGACATATCGCGCTGGCCAATGTGCTTCGGACATCTAGGATCGCTCTGATCCTTAGGGCAGAAGCACATTGGCTCGCAGTCTTGTCCGAACCGGACGGGCGACTGCGGTAGCACACTAGCCTATGCCTCAATAACCCATGTCACGGGTCACCGCATTGTTATTTCAGCCACAGTTTTGACATCTATGGGTCGGAGCATTGATGGCCTGTCTGCCAGCTCAGGTCGACCCGATCCGCTGAAAGTCGGACTAGAGCAGTTGGACCGATACTTGGCAGGACTGAGCTAGAAACAGGCTGGCTGGTGATTTTTGATCAACGTCCGGGCTTGCCGCTGATTAGCGATCGCACCACCACAGCGGTGACCCTGACCGAGGGGCAGCGCTCCATTGTGGTGATTCGCGGATGAGTCTGGATTGATAGCATTATTGTAGGGGCGCTGATGGTTCAGACCTGCCCTACGAGTAAGGCGCTAGGAGAATTTCTAAGGTATAAGGAAGCCCGGTGGCTAGTGGACCTACTGCGGGCTTGGTTGGCGGAGCATGATAACCGGATCAGAATGGGTGGCACAAGGAGTAATCAGCGGATGCGGAATTGGATCTTAGGGGGGGCGATCGCCAGCTTGCTGGTCACGGGCTGTCAGGGCAATGCCGTTCCCCCAACGGTTTCTGTTGACTACGACCTGCGGGTGCCAGAGGGTGTGGCCCCAGCGGCGGGCTGGCCGGTGATTGTAGCGGTCCATGGCTTGCGGGGCAACGGTCCCGAGACCTGCGATACCTGGGCTGAGATTGCTGGACGGGAGGGTTATCTACTGATTTGTCCCTCCTTTAACAGTGAGGACAAGTACTGGCAGTTTAATCATGGTGAGGTCGAGGCCTTCGACACCATATTGAGCGAGGTGGCTGCCACCCAGGGGCTGGATCTGCCCATTTACCTGACCGGCATCTCAGCCGGGGGGCGGTTTACCCATCGCTACACCTTTAACTATCCAGAGCGGGTGCGAGCGGCGGCGGTGGTGGCCGATGCTAGCGACCAAGACTATGAACCAGCAGCGCTGGCGGTGCCGCTATTTTGGGCGATGGGAGCGAAGGACGAAGATTTTATCCCCCGCTTGCAACCGTTGATGGAAGACTTGGAGGCTAAAGGCTTTCAGGTGGAATGGTATGTGGACCCGGAGGCGGGTCACGCCTGGAGCCCTGAGATTTTGGAGCGGGCCATGGCCGCTTTCAACCGCACCCGCAACCTGCTCCCTTAAGCACGATGCCATCGGATTGTGATGATGACGAGGGAATGTCATGCTGGCTTGCGATGGAACAGGCATGGGTGGCGTCCCTGGTGATTCTGGGGGGGATTGGCTGGGCGGTGCTGGGGCGACGGTCTCGCAAGGGCTAGCAGCGATGTCAGCGCTAGCATAGAGTTACGTGAAATCTGGACCTGTCCGGTGCGCTTTTAGCGATCTATCAGTAAGGTATGAATCCATAAGGTTTGAGGAAGGGTGACCATGGCGACAATCCCCCAGCAGGCAATTGATTTAATTAAGCAGTTTGAGGGCTTTGCCTCAAATGCGTATCCCGACCCTTTATCGGGGGCGGAGCCCTACACCATTGGCTATGGCAGTACGGTCAAGGCCGATGGCAGTCGGGTGCGATTGGGGGACAAGATCACCGAAGCCGAAGCGCCCGAGCTGCTGCTGCTCAAGCTGGAAAATCAATTTTTACCCCCCCAAACCCGCATTCCCATCTGGGGTAGCCTGGGGGATGGGCAACGGAGTGCCATTCTCAGCTTTGCCTACAACCTGGGGGCGGCGTTCTATGGCTCCAGTGACTTTCAAACCTTGACCCGAGTGCTGCGGGACGCCCAGTGGACTGACATTGAGCGGGCGTTCTCCCTCTATCGCAACCCCAACACCAATGTGGAACAGGGTTTGCTGCGCCGCCGCTTGACCGAGGCCAAGCTGTTTTTGTCAGAAGTGCCTGGGGTGGCCTTTAGCTTTGCGGGTCAGCAATTTCTGGATGGTCGCATCACCCTACAGACCTACTTGGATAGCCGCACAATCGGTGTCGTCACGCCGCCACCCCCACCGCCCAAGGTCTATGAACCGGGCGATCGCATCCTCTTCCTCGATGATCCCTTTTTGCAGGGGAAAGACGTGCAGGCCCTGCAAGCGGCCTTGATCAAGCAGGGCATTACCGTGGGCACCGATGGGGTGTTTGGTCCCCGCACCGAAGCGGCGGTAAAAACCTTTCAAAGCGCCAAACGTCTTACCACTGATGGGGTGGTGGGGCCGGTGACTTGGGCTCAGGTGCTCCAACCGCCGAGTCGCGTGACGCCAGCCCCCGTAACAACGCCAACCCCGCCGCCAGCGCCGGTGCCCGCCCCAGTCCCAGCCAAGGAATATGAGCCGGGCGATCGCACCCTTGCCCTCGAAACCCCTTTCCTAGAAGGCAAAGATGTGAAAGCGGCCCAGGATGCCCTCAACCAACAGGGGGTCACCGTGGGCACCGATGGGGTGTTTGGTCCTGGCACCGAGGCGGCGGTGAAAGCCTTTCAAAAGGCCAATGATTTGCCTGACGATGGGGTGGTGGGAGCGACCACTTGGGCGCGGTTACTGCATTCGGTGTTTTTGCTACGGGTGAATAAGGGCACGGTGCTGAAGCTACGGCCCGATGACCAGGGGACCCTAGAAGACGGGGAAAAACAGGCGATCGCGGCGGGTTCCACCTACCTCTTGGCCTCCTACGCCTATGCCAGCGCCACCCAGGGGGATTTCAACGGCCACATCAAATGCGCCTTCCAGGGCCGGAACTTTAAGGGGTTCAATACCTGGTTTATCTACGGGGGCCATGCCCAGGTGGAGTTTGAGGGGAAGGTGGTGTATCCCCGCGAGGAGCAGCAGGCCACCTTTACCCTCTATGTCACCCGCGACACCATCTTTAAACAGAGCCCGATCGCCTCTAGTCTGTTGCCCGGTAGTCAAAAGCAAAATGTCCTGAAAGGGAACAAGTTCGAGCTCCACTCCTATGCCTTTCAGGATGCGGGGGGCGGCTTTAGCAGCCACATCAAGATTTCGCTGAAAAACGAGGCGGATTATCTCAATGGCCTCAGCCAGTGGTTTGTCTATGACCAACATGCCTATGTGGAATATGACGGCAAGATTGTCTATCCCCAATCGCCGATGCTACAGGTCACCCAAAATACCGTGCTCAAGCGGCGTCCGGTGAGTTCTAGTCAGTTGGCCAATAATGAGAAATTTTCTTCCCGCGCGGGTACCCAGATTCCGCTGCATTCCTGGGCCTATCGGGATGCCAATGGCAAGGGCTTTAACAGCCACATCAAGTTTGCGATCCGCTACGAGAAGGACTTTGTGCAGCAGCTCAGCACTTGGTATGCCTACGATCGCCATGCCCAGATCGTGTTGCGGGACAAGGTGATTTATCCCCCGGCTTTTCAGGGGGAGCCGGTGCGGCTACCGGGGCGCAGTACGCCGGTGTATACGGGGCAGGCGATCATTCCGAATGGCGATTTCACCTGGGGGGAGGCCACTCACAATGGCACCCGCATTCCGGCTAGCACGACGATTGTCAACAACATTATTGATCTGGCCCGCAAGCTGCAGGCGGCCCGCAATCTACTGGGCGGGGCTTTTACAATCAATTCTTGGTATCGCGACCCGGCGGCGAATGCGGCGGCTGGGGGGGCGTCGCTCAGTTTCCATTTGCAGGGGCGGGCGGTGGATTTGTCGGTGGAGGGCTACAGTCCGCTGGCGGCGGCGAATGCTCTTTATTCGACAAATCTACGGGGGATTATTTACTACAGCACGCACCTACACCTGGATACGGGCGGCAAGTTTTTTGGTCGGGGATAATTGGGGGTCAGTACGGGTTAAGAGAAACCCTAAACCGCTTAGCCCATGTTCCCCTCTCGGGAGGGGCTCGGGGTGGGTTTCCGGCTCGTTGCCAAGGGTTTGACTCACCCCAACCTACGGCCACCCCTCCCGAGAGGGAATTTTGCGCTGGCCCCGCGTCGTCATCGGATCATTGAGACGTAATTACAACTACAGGGCGATCGCCTGTCAAAGATTGATTGAGCTGAGGTGAGCCCATTTTTGCCCTACTACAATAGAGCCACCACCGTGCCTCACCTCATCGCTTATGGTTGCCACCCTTCCCGTCCAGGTCCCCAAAACCTTGCGCGTTAGTGACGAACAGTTCCTCGCCTTCGTTAACGCTAACCCTGACCTACGCCTAGAACGCACCGCCACCGGAGAATTGATTGCAATGTCCCCAACCGGTAGCGAAAGCGGTTCGTACAATGCCGAACTCACCATTGACATTGGCCTTTGGAATCGTCGGGTTAAATCAGGTAAAGTCTTTGACTCCTCCAGTGGTTTCCGCCTCCCTAACGGTGCCATTCGCTCCCCCGATGTGGCTTGGGTGGCCCAAGCCCGCTGGGATGCCCTTACGCCAGCACAACAGGCAGGCTTTGCTCCCCTCTGCCCTGACTTTGTGGTTGAGCTTTGCTCTAAAACCGATACCCCCACAGATCTGAAAGCCAAGCTGCAAGAGTATGTCGAGAATGGCTGTCGCCTCGGCTGGCTGATCGACCCCAAAACCAGAACCGTGGATATCTACCGCCCTAGCCAGCCCATTGAAACCGTCCCGTTTTCTACTCCCCTGTCTGGAGAAGCTGTTTTACCTGAGTTTGTCCTAGAACTTGCCGTACTCTTTCCGCTCTAACCGCTTCAACCCCCATGCTTGGCGACCCACTTACCGCTGGCATCTACAGCGCTGCATTAAGCGGCTGGATGATTTGGAGGGGGGCGATCGCCCCTAAGAGCCGGTCTAGCCCCCTTGGGGCGGCTCACCAACGACCATCGGGTGGGGTGAGGGCGATCAACCTTAGCCCCTCCCATATCACCTTCCGAATAAGTCGCAATCACGGTCAGGATCGAGGTCCATACCGGCTGGGAGGATGGTGTTACACATTAAAGCCCCTTGCAGATCGGCTTCCCATAGGAAGGCCCCTTCTAAATTGGCTTCAATTAGGAAGGCCCCTTGCAGATCGGCTCCCCCTAGGAAGGCCCCTTCTAAATTGGCTTCCCATAGGAAGGCCCCTTCCAGATTGGTTTCCCATAGGGTGGCCCCTTGCAGATTGGCGTCTTCTAGGTTGGCCCCTTGCAGATTGGCTTCCTCTAGGTTCTGGAGTTTAGACTAGCAAGCTAAAAAAAGGCGTTCCCAAAGCAAGTCAGGAGCGCCTCAAGGCAGA
>JAQCKL010000313.1 GCA_027592485.1 Cyanobacteriota bacterium | reverse complement strand
TATGTCTTAATGCAATTGGCGACTGCTATAGACAAGGACGCGGTTGATTTCGATCAACTCCGCCGTGAGAATCTCGACAAGGATGCCGTGGTGGAACTGCAGGTCAAAGGGGTTGACTTCGACCAACTGCGCCGCGAAAACCTAGACAAGGATGCGGTTGATTTCGATCAGCTCCGCCGCGAGAACCTAGACAAAGATGCCGTGGTCGAGCTGCAAGTCAAAGGCGTTGACTTTGACCAACTGCGTCGCGAAAACCTGGACAAAGATGCGGTTGATTTCGATCAGCTCCGCCGTGAGAACCTCGACAAAGATGCGATCGCATCCCACTAAATGAGGACCCTCCCCATGCATACCGCCCCTTGTCCCCGGACCCGCGTCCATAACCTGCTCGATCAACTCCAGCTAGAGTTGTCTCCTGCTGCCCCCCGTGTTCCCCAACGCGTCTCCCCATCAGGGCGTGAGGCAGACTCTGCCCAACCATACTGGGCCGCTTGTGAGTCTGCTTAACCCCTACCTAAAAGCCCCCTCATGGTTGTCCCATGAGGGGGCTTTTAAACAAACAACCCGACTAAACCATCCCCTCCTCGGGAGGGGTGGCCGCAGGCCGGGGTGGGTTACCCTCCTCGGGTGGCCGTAGGCCAGGGTGGGTTACCCTTGCAGCACCGGGGTCTTAGTCCGCTCACGGGGAGCATGGAGGATGTCGGTGAGCAGAGAGCTGGGCTGGCGATCGTGGGGCCAGGCAAAGGCATGGCGGAAGGCAGCTTCTTGGCAGGCCCGCAGCTCGTCAAAGCCGATCACATCCTGGGTGAGCAGGCTTTCGTACTCAAAGGGCAAGCGGACATCGTGCAGCCCAGCGTTATCGGTGCAAATGGCGATATCCACCCCCGCTTCAAAGCAGCGATCGAAGACGACTTTGAGCTGGCTCATGTCCTGCAGAGTGCCGGTTTTGAAATAGGTGGTCGGACAAATTTCTAGACACTGGCCCCTTGCCGCCACCTCTGGCAACAGTTCCGGGTACTTCAGAGGAATCTGGATGCCGTGACCGATGCGCATCAGGTAAGGCAGCAGTTCTGGATAGCAACCGGCCTCGGTCTCAAACACATGACCGGTGGTTTTGAGGCCAGCGTTACGGGCGTACTCGTATAGCCTTGTAAACTCATCCAACCGCTCCCCATATTGGGCGTCACCCCCCGCAATATCCACAGCACAGACGTACTGGGGATATTGGACGGCTAGATCGACAATGGCGCGGTTCACCTCGTAGGGTAGCCGCGAGTGCATGCACAGGATTTGACGGGTAACGACCGGATATTCGGTCTGCTGGCTGGCCCGTCCCACAATCTCGACAATCTTCGCCATGGCATCGATCCGCTCCCCCTGGGAGAGATGCTCAGGGGTGCGTAGGTAGGGGGTGTAGCGCAGCTCTAAGTAAGCCAAGTTCTCGAAAATATAAGCCCCGCGAATCAAGCGATAAATAAAGTAAGGCAAGGCTGCTTCGGTTTGCACACTTTCTACCAGGGTGTGCAGTTCCAGGTACTCCGCCAGGGTGTTGCGGGGGCGGGTATAGAAGTCTTCGAAGGCGGCGTAATCGGCAAAGGGGGCGGCAATATCGGGGCAATTGCGCTGGAAATAACGCCAGAGAATGCGGGGGACAACGGAGCCGCCTAAATGACGGTGAAGTTCAGCATAAAGACTCATAGGATTGACTCCAATAATAAAAGAGGACTACAGCGGGCTAAACATCGACAGCGGGCTATGGAAATTTAATAATGACTGGAGCTTAAAAAAACTTAAAACTAAATGTTATTTACCTGTTGTACCGCAATCTTGAAGTCTTTGGGGGGGACTGTGTAGGTCCTTTTGGGGTTTTCGTAGGGGGGCGATCGCCCCGCCCCCACCCTAGACAGATCGGTCCGAAACGATATGCGTCTTGGGGTTTGCTGCCTTGACATAGGGAAGAAAGCCTATAGATAATGATCATTTGTGTGAAAGCTAGGCTCAGAATCTCTTGGCAAACGTCGTTGTGATTGGTGCCCAATGGGGCGATGAAGGTAAAGGAAAAATTACGGATCTGCTCAGCAGGTCTGCCCATGTCGTAGTTCGCTACCAAGGGGGCGTCAACGCAGGACATACCGTTGTTGTCAAGGGCCAAACCTTCAAGCTACATCTGATTCCATCAGGCATTCTCTACCCTGATACAGAATGCGTGATCGGCAATGGCACCGTTATCGATCCAAAGGCGCTGATTGTTGAACTCGATACCCTGGCAGAGCTGGGTATCTCTGCAGAAAACCTCTTTATTTCCAGCTCCGCCCACGTCACCATGCCCTATCACCGCATGATTGATCAGGCGGCAGAGGAGCGGCGCGGCAACAAAAAGATCGGCACCACCAAGCGGGGCATTGGCCCCACCTATGCCGATAAATCTGAACGGACCGGCATCCGGATCATTGACCTGATGGAGACCGAGGTCCTGAAGGAGCAGATTGAGTGGACCGTCCAGTACAAAAACGTGGTGCTGGAAAACCTCTACGACTTACCCCCCCTAGATGCCAAGGCGGTGATCGAAGAGTACATGGGCTATGCCGATCGCCTGCGGTCCCATGTGGTTGATAGCTCTTTGTTAATCAACCAGGCGGTGCGCCAACGCAAAAATATTTTGTTTGAGGGGGCTCAAGGCACCCTCCTCGACCTCGACCACGGCACCTATCCCTATGTGACCTCCTCAAACCCAGTGGCGGGAGGAGCCTGCATTGGCTCTGGGGTCGGACCGACCATGATTGACCGGGTAATTGGGGTGGCCAAGGCTTACACCACCCGAGTGGGTGAGGGGCCATTTCCCACGGAGCTATGCGATGGCCTAGGGGATCAGCTCTGTGCCCTCGGGGCTGAGTTTGGCACCACCACCGGACGGCAGCGGCGCTGTGGTTGGTTTGATGCGGTGATTGGTCGCTATGCGGTCCGGATCAATGGCATCGACTGTGTGGCCATCACCAAGCTCGATGTCTTGGATGAGATGGAGGAAATCCAGGTTTGCGTGGCCTATGAAATTGATGGGGAAAAGCATCACGAACTGCCCAGCAGCGCTCGCCAGTTTGCCCGCTGCCAACCCATCTACAAGACCATGCCCGGCTGGAAGCAATCCACATCCCATTGCAAATCCTTGGATGATCTCCCCCAAGAGGCCTTGAACTACCTCAAGTTCTTGGCGGAATTGATGGAAGTGCCGATCGCGATCGTTTCTCTCGGCGCAAGTCGCGATCAAACCATTATTGTGGAAGATCCCATCCATGGTCCGAAGCGGGCGCTGCTCTACGAGAACGGCATCACCCCGCAGGTGGCCTAGACGGTGGCCCCGAAGGTGACCCCACCCTCAGCCCAACAGTTTTGTTCAACCCTCGACTTTAGGTGTAACTCAAAATCCCATGTCAATTTCCATTGATTGCAGCAAGCGTGAAACCGGCAAGAACCCCAGAGCCCTGCGCCGTGAGGGACTCGTCCCTGCTGTGCTCTACGGCCACAACGGGACCGAATCGATCATGCTGTCGGTATCGGCCTATGATTTCGAAGCCCTACGGCGGAAAATCAAGGGCAAAGCCCCCTTTACTTTGAATATTCCTGATCTGTCCTGGAACGGTGAAGTGGTTCTACAGGAAGTGCAAAAGCACCCCTGGAAGCAGGAGATCTATCACGTCAGCTTCTTTGTCGAAAAGCCTGAGGTCGCTTAATCGCCCTAGGGTGGGCAATGCCCCCCTGTGCCCATTCCCGTCCATCGGTTGTTGCAAAAGGCCAAGGTCAGTGCTCCTTGGCCTTTTGCTTAGGCATTGGGCAGATTTGCCCTAACCCTTCAAGACCCTGGCCCGTTAATACCCCGTTGGCCCCTTTGCTGAGGCTAAAGAGCGCCCATCTGAGGCTGTGCCCAGCAGTAAAGTGGCCCACAGTCTTGTCCCAACCGGACGAGTGACTGCTATAGATTCTGTATCCCGTTTATCAAGGTTTGCCTGTCATGGTGGATGCGATGCTGCCCCCCTTAATTCAACACATGAGCCAACCGGGGTTTTATCCGCACCCGGTCCAGGAACCGATTCAGCTGCTACAAACCCATGTGTCCTATGTGCTCTTGACGGGGGACTACGCCTACAAGGTCAAAAAGCCCGTGAACTTCGGCTTTTTGGACTACAGCACCCTCGAAAAACGCCAGCATTTTTGTCAGGAAGAGTTGCGGCTCAATCAACGGGGAGCCGCGCCGCTTTATTTGGACGTCGTCCCCATTGGCCAGACCGGTGATACCTTTGCGCTCACGGACTCCGGGGAACCAGCAGAATACGCCGTCAAGATGCGGCAGTTTCCCCAGGAGACCCTGCTGAGTCAGGTGTTTGAGCGGGGGGATCTGACCGAGGCACTGCTGCGGCAGTTGGCGGAAGCGATCGCCCAATTCCACCAGGCCGCCGAAACCAACGACGAGATCCGCAGCTTCGGCACGGTCGAGGCGGTGCGCCAGTCCATTGATGAAAACTACGAGCAGACCTTGGGTTTCATCGGCGGTCCCCAGACCCAGGCGCAGTTCGACGGCACCCGAGCCTATACCGATCAGTTTTTTGCCACCCAGGCAGATTTGCTGCAACGGCGCATGGATGGCGGCTGGATTCGGGCCTGCCATGGGGATCTGCATCTGAACAATATTTGCTACTGGCAAGACCAACTGCTGCTGTTTGACTGCATCGAGTTCAACAAGCCCTTCCGGTTTGTGGATGTGATGTATGACATCGCCTACATCGTCATGGATCTAACCGCCCAGGGGCGATTGGACCTAGCGGCCACGTTTATGAGCCACTATGTGGAGCAAACCGGCGACTGGGAGGGGCTGCAGGTATTGCCCTTGTACGTGAGCCGTCAAGCCTATGTGAGGGCCAAAGTCACCTCCTTTTTGCTGGGGGATCCCTCCATCCCTGAGGATGTGAAGCAGCAGGCCAGCGAGACCGCATCGAAGTATTACACCCTGGCCCATGACTACGTGCAGCCCCGGCAGGGACGAATCATTTTAATGGCGGGTCTGTCAGGCTCGGGCAAAAGTACGACGGCGCGATCGTTGGCCAGCCAATTGGGGGCGGTGCAACTGCGTTCTGACGCGGTTCGCAAGCATTTGGCGGGGGTGCCTTTGCAGGCGCGGGGCGATGACCGCTTGTATACGCCGGAGATGACCCAGCAGACCTACGATCGCCTCCTCTCCCTCGGGATTCTGCTGGCCAGTCAGGGTTATACCGTGGTTTTAGATGCCAAGTACGATCGCGTGGCCCTGAGGGCCGAGGCGATCGCCCAGACCCAAGCCCATCAGATTCCGCTGAATCTGGTTTACTGCACGGCCCCCGAAGCGGTGTTGAAGCAGCGGCTGGCGGCGCGGCAGGGAGATATTGCCGATGCCACGGTGGCGGTATTAGCGAACCAGGTGATGGAGCCCTTGGGGGTCGGTGAGGCAATCAAGGTGACTACGGTGGATACGACGCAACCCGTAGAACCCCAATTACAGGCCCTCCTGATCACCGGCAACAGATAGGGCGTCTCTGTCCTGCGATCAGGGTTGCGAGGTATCGCAGTGCCCAGGTTAAGGCGATCTCTGGGAATAAAAAGACCGGGCTATGCGCGACCACCGATGTAGGGGAACCTCTTGGGGGTGCCCTCATTACCCTGCCGGATAACCGATTGAATGGAAACGGGTGGGTTGAGGGGCGATCGGCGTGAGCGCAAGACCCACCCCGACAACACCGGTCAATTCCTTCCTGGAAACCGCCTTATATAGCAGTCGCCAGTCCGGTTAGGACAAGACTGCGAGCCACTTTGCTGATG
>JAQCKL010000312.1 GCA_027592485.1 Cyanobacteriota bacterium | reverse complement strand
CATGGCACTCACCGGAGATGGGAAATGCTTCTAGCTTATGTCTTAATGCAATTGGCGACTGCTATATAGGTGAAGGGCGACGCATTGAGGATATAGCGCTTTGCTTATGAAACAAGAGTCTTTATTACTTAACTGACTCTTTTAAATCTATACAAATGTCTCAGAAATCATCAGATCATCCCAAGGCTATAAGGTTCTTTTTATTTTTGGTTCCCGTTCCCATGGATGGAGGCCCCGAGCTTTTGAGAAATCCAAATCTCTCCGGTGCGCACGCAATGCTTGCCCGCAACGCCCCCAGGGTTGACCATCGGTTCCACCAAAATCGTAAACATGCCTAAGCGATTACCGGCCAGTACGTCGGTAAATAGGCGATCTCCCACCATCGCCACCCGCTCTACCGGCAAAGCCATGGCTCGGGTGGCTCGACGGAGCTTGCGTCGTGAGGGCTTACCGGCTCCCGTTTCATAGGGCACCCCTAGGGTGTCAGCAATGCGGCCAATGCGATAGGCATTCAGGTTGTTGCTCACGAGCCACAGGGGTATCAATGCCTTGATTTGGGCGAACCATTGCTGGACATCGACCGAGGTTTCTGCCTCGCGAATGGGTACCAGGGTCTCATCCACATCTAATACCAAGCCCTGGAGCTGGTATCGGTGAATGACATCGGGGGTGAGGCCCAGGACGGAATCCCCTAGGACTAAATCGGGCTGCAGTAATTTGCCCCAGCTCATCGGTTTGTTTGTACCTAATCAAGATGGACGATGGCCAATAATCCATGGCAGATCAATTTGGCCTATGCACAGCTTATTCTGCCCAAGTACCTTTCAGTCGGGATGGCGACCCACCTTGAATTATTCCGGCGGAGTTTCTCCAGCCGCTTCAGCCGCATCCAGCGCATCATGAATCGCCCCCTGGGCGGCTTCATGCTCGGCTAAGGTCCGACTAAATACGTGGGTGCCATCGTAACGGGCCACAAAGTACAGATACTCCGTCCCAGGGGGAGCCAAACTTGCCTCCAAGCTGGCAATGCCGGGGCTGGAAATGGGCGTCGGGGTTAGGCCCACATTGATATAGGTGTTGTAAGGGGAGGCGGTTTGCACCTGGGCATAGGTCAACGGATTTTCCGGGGTCTGGCGAATGCCCAACCCATATTCCACGGTGGGGTCGGCCCCAAGGGGAATGCCCTCCTCCAGTCGTCGGTTGAACACCGCTGCAATTTCTGAGCGCTCATCCGCGATCACTGCTTCCTTTTCCACGATGCTGGCCAGGGTCACCCATTCCAACAACGAAAAGTCCGATGCGGCTGCCTCATACACGGGTAGGGCCACCGATTCAAATCGACTTAGCATCACCGCGATGATCGCCTCAGGGGTAATGGTTTCGGTGGGAATTTGGTAGGTGTCCGGGTATAAGAAACCTTCTAGGTGGGGAAGGTTATTGGGTAGCCAGGGAAAGTCCTCTAGGGGAATTTGCTGGGTGGCGGCCAAGAAGTCGGCAGCAGGGAAAAAACCTTGCTCTTCTAGGGAGATCGCCATTTGCTCGCGATTCCACCCCTCGGGAATGGTAAAACTGGCCTCCAGGATCTCACCGTTCCAAATTTGGGCGGCGATTTCCGGCAAAGATTGCTGGGGAGAGAGCACATAGGTGCCCGCCTGATAGCCGCCCTCAGCGTTACGAAAATCTTGCCAACGGCTCCAGAGATTCCAGGCTAGGCGAGATCGAATCAAGCCTGCGGCCTCTAGATCGGAGCCAATTTGTTGGCCAGAGGTCCCCGTCGGAATTTGTAGATACACCGGCGAAGGCTCAACGGCTTCGGCAGGGGGTTCAACTGCTGAAGTGGCCCAGCTCCACCAGGCCCAGCCCTGCCAACCCGCGACGCCCATTGCGATGGGGAGAACGCCCAAAAAAAAGATGGCTTTGGAAACACGAGACGTCATAGTGTTGGCGTTGAAGGTCTACAGCACAATCCTCTAATCTAAAACCTCAAAAAGGGCAGATTCAATGTCTGGGCGCAGCAGCTCAAATTCTTCGGGAGGAACGACCTGAGCGGTTCCATCCGAGAGCAGCCGCGCAAAAATCAACAGCGGGTCTACGGGGGTGCAGATGGTGTATTCCACATCCTCATGAAAGAAGGTGGCTAAAATCTGGAAGTCTTCGCTGGTGGCCTCATCCTCCTGGCTCAACAGGTCATTGATTTCGAGGGTAAAGCAGTCTTCTTCATCAACATCGGGTAATTCCCCAGCCACGGTTAGGGTGACCGCCGTTTTCTGTAGGGTCAGATTTTGCTCTGCCAGCACGGCGTAAGCGGTCGGAAAAAGGACCTCAATCTCCTCATCTTCCACATCGACCAGGGTTTCGTCATCGTCATCCTCGACCCCTTCTTCCTTGGACCAAGCAAAGACTTCAATGGGGGTATCAATGGGTAGCAATAACCCAAACATCGCGTCATCGACCTCAAAGGTCTGCTCGACTTGGCAGGACAGCGATCGCCCGGTTTCATCCCGTAACGTAACGGTTGAGTCTTCTTGGGCAAATTCAGAGGCAGCAGTCATTCCGGAACTCCTAAGGGGGATGGCATCAGAGGCTTAAAGGACGGGTGGGGCGGGCGGCTATCCAGCCACTGCTGAAGAATAATGGCGGCGGCTTTGCGATCAATTAAGCCCTTATTGCGAGAGGGGGAACGGCCCTCAGCCAGTAGCAGTTGTTCTGCCTGGAAAGAGGTAAGACGCTCATCGACATACTCAATGGGGAGGGCAATCACTTTAGCGAGTCGCTGCGCAAAGTTGCGGACGACCCGGCATTGATAGCCGACCTGCCCATCCATGGAGTAGGGCATGCCCACCACCAGCACATCCACCTGGCGATCGTTCACGAGCGCCTGTAGCTGCTGTACCGTCTTTGTAAAAGAACGATGTTCGATGGTGGTCAGTCCTGTGGCCAATAACCCTAAGCGATCGCACCCAGCAACGCCGATACGCTTGCGGCCAATATCCAGGCCCAGTGCAGAAATGAACTGTGTCACCTAGCGGTTCTAACCTAACAGCAGTAGGAGGAGCAAGCCCTGAGTCCCCATGTAGGGTATCACGAGTCCTGAATGCCCTGATCAGGCTGGCCAGAGTCTGGGCGGTGTAAGGACTTGGAAGATGCCTCGGAGGGCCAAACCGATCCCTGAGAAATGGGGTTATACCAAGACATTCGCCCCGGTATAGGCTTACCGGCAGGCTGTAGGCCCGACAACACCTCTTGCAGCTGCAAGCCCTCTAAAGCCGTTGGCTTAGTCTCCCTGACCTTGTGCCATACCGAGCGGGACAACATCAGAGTGCGCTCCACCGGTTCGGCCTGAATTTTAGTTAAGTAATCCTCACGCTCCGGTTGATAGTCCCGCGAAGTCATCCGTAGGGGCATGGCCGGATAACCCTCCAGCAGCCGAGCCATATGACTCAACAATTCTGGATATAGCCAGGTATAAGCCGGATGCACCGTTAACTCAGCTTGGTGTTGGCGGCGGGAGTCTCGACTAGCGGTCACCTCAAAGCGACCGATCGCGGCTTTGCGCTGGGGCTCAAAGACATAGCCACACAAAACATCAATACCCTGCACCCGCCGGAGGAGTTGGGTGGTCATGCCCTGGAGCGGTTCTACCTTAAAGTCTTGAATTTGCTGGTCAAAGACTTGGCGAACCAGGGGGGGCATCGCAGCCGTATCCAACTGGTAAAGCAGCTGGGCATCAGCATTGCTGACCGTCACCACATTGGGGAGATCAGGCTCCTGCTGAGCCAGTTGGGTTAGACCCTCTGGCAAAATATCCCAGTAGGTGACTTGGGCGAGGGGCTGAAAGCCATTCTGGCGATAGAGTGCGAGGGCAGAGGTCTGACTCACTGCCACCTCTGCCAGCCACATTCGGGCTTCCCAGATTGTCTCAAAGCAATGGCGCAGCAACTGAGATCCCACCTTGTCCAAAGGGCTATTGAGGCCATTGGAGAGGGCCGTGGGGTTAATGATCACCCGGTCTACCCGCCAGGTGCTGCGGGTGCGATTAAAGGGCGAAACCTCAATTAAGCCGCAGGGTTGGTCGTCACTTTCAACCACAAAGCCAGACCACCGCTGGCCATTCGGCATGGCCCAGTTCCCGAGCTGCTTGAGCCACATGGACCAAGGACGCAGGGTCTGGGGCAAAACGTTTCGGCTGGGGTTGAGGGCATCAACCACGACCAAATCGTCCTGTTCCCAAGTGGTTAGATACTCCAGATCTCTGGGATAAATCGGACGAATCCGGGGCGATTGGGCGGGATCTTTGGGGCGAGACATAGGGGCCAGATTGAAAGCAATGGAGCAAGGTCTACCTGAGGAAGAGGAGTATCGCTGGATTCTCCAGTCCTAATCGGGGGTCTTCTAGACGAGATTGGCAGTGCCGCTGGCCCCATACGCCTTTAATTCGGACGAATCAGGACGAGGGGAGTTTGCTCATCGGCATTCCCAGCCGGATTGTCTAAAAGGGCTTGAGAAATGACTTGAGGATTGGCACCAGAGGTCGCTGCCAATATCTTAACCGCTCTCAAATCATTCACATCGACGATGGCAGCCTCTAGACCCGTCGCCTGACGAATCTCGTCCACTACCGCTTGGCTATTTTGAGGCCCCATAACAATGAATTGGTCGTAGGGAGGGAGCGTGCCAGTCACATCATCAATGAGTCGCGCCTGTTCCCCAGCCAGTTGATAAAATCCGCCCCCACGGCCCAGGAAGACTTTCATTAAGGCACCCCCGATGAAGGCAAATAGCACCCGCTGAGCCCCCACCACATCGACTAACGTCTGGAGGCCACAGGCGGTGGCCAGACTAGAGGTCGGCAGGAAGTAGTAACAGAGGCGTTTGGCGAGCCAACCTGGATGCACATCGGCAGGGTATCGCCAACGGCCCTGCATGATGGCAACGGGGGTTTCGCCAATGGTCACAATGTCTCCTGGTTGGCTATTGGGAACCACGTACCGCTTCACGACCTCGACTGAGGTGTCTAGGTGGGTCAACAGATGCGTCGGTACAGGGAGTACCTTGGCAACGGGGGTGCTACGCCAGGGGCGATCTTCCTCTGGATTGGGGAATCGCAGCGGCACCACCACATGACCCATCTTGGGCATGCGTCCGCCGGGGCCATAGGTCATGTAATGGACACGCATCCAGAGGGCTTTGAGCGATCGCAGATCACCGCCCTGAATATCCACCTGCATTCTGAACTGAGTCCGTTGGCGGAGCTTGACAATGTAGGCAAACCAGTAGCCATCGGGGCGGGCCTCAGCATCGGGGTGTTGGGTCGTAATCGTGATTTGGGTGGTGATGCCTTCTAGGGATCCACTGCTGAGGAGCGTCGCTTCAGCGGTCAGGTCCGGAACCATGATTTCCAGCGATTGGGTCTGATTGATCAGTTCCGGTTCGCCCACAATGGTGTAGTGATCGGGATCGTATTTTTCCAAATTCCAATCGCCAGCCGCAAATTGCAGGCGATTCCCAGGCCGCTGGCGGTACTGATATTCCACCCCTGCCCAGCCTAAGAGGGCTAATCCAATTACGCCACCGAGGGCCACCCACAACCACAGCGTCAGTCCCACCAATCCATCCACGTGACAACAATGGAGCATATTTGGGTGATGCGAAGCATCACCGGCATCACCCAATCCTTAAAATCGCTTCAGGGCCATGGTTGGACAGCTTCGCGATCACCCAGTCAGGCATTAGGCTCCGTACAGCAGTCTATAGAACTTTTGGCTGTTAACGGCGGTCTTGGCTGGGAAAAGTGACCCTGGAACCCAGAAGCCCAGGGCAATGCCAGCTGATGTGATCGTTTAGC
>JAQCKL010000311.1 GCA_027592485.1 Cyanobacteriota bacterium | reverse complement strand
GGGCGGCCAGCTTTGCCCAGCCCACTGTATTAGAGGCTGTTGTTGTCGATCCCTACCCTCGGACCGAGGGGGGCGGTAATAGTTGTCAGCCGCTATTTCGCTACGAAATCCAGGGTGCGGTGCGGGTGACTCAACTGCCGACGTCTAACCCGCGCTCCTGCTACGACGAAGGCCAAACAGTTCTCCTCACAGTGGATGGGGCAAATCCCGATCGCATCTCAGATCCGGCCAGCGAGCGCTACGCCCGCCAAACCTACTCCACCAGCCTGGGACTGGGCAGCCTGTGTTTGATTGGCGGTGGGCTGTGGCGCTGGCAGCGGCTGGGTAGGGCAGCTGATCAGTCAGAGACATAGGCGAGCAGGACGGTACTGTTTGCCATTACCGTGTTGAGATAGTGACCAGATAGAACCGCTGAACCCAGCCCCGTCTATTGGTGCCATCGGTTCGGGCTGAGCAATTGACCCAGGCCTTGGTGCCGGGGCCGCCCTGGACGAAATGAGGGCCAGACGTTCGGGGTGAGCCTGTCGAACCCCATAACCCTGCGTTATGCCCAAGTAATGGGCTTGCTCCCTAGGGAGCCGCTTCGCGTTGGCGTAGCCTGCCTGAAAGGTTTACGACTCCGCTCAGCCCGAATCTAATAGCAACGTGTCATATTCATTATCTGTAATCAGGGAGACTTGAGGCAATGGCCAAATTTCTCAACACGAGTGCGATAAATTATTTTCTTGAAGAACTTATCAAGGGCGCATCTGAACGCCTGATCTTGATTAGCCCATTCCTGAAAATCAACGATCGCATCAAAGAGTTGCTAGAAGACAAGAATCGTCTAAAAATTGATGTCCGCCTTGTTTATGGGAAAAACGAGTTGCAGCCAGAAGAGATTAATTGGCTCAGGGAACTGTCATTCATCCGAACTAGCTTTTGTAAGAATCTACATGCTAAATGCTATTTAAATGAAGAAGGCTGTATTATTACTAGCCTAAATCTATATGAATTTAGTCAGATCAACAATAATGAGATGGGCGTCTTTTTCTCTCGATCTGAGGATGTTGAAGTTTACCGTGAGACCTATGAGGAAGCTCAGCGGATCATCCGAATTAGTGATGAAGTTCGCATGTCCCTTGAAAAAGTTTCCAAGGACTTACCTATAAAAGCCCTCAAGAAAGTCAAGATCAAGGAGAAAGAACTTGATGTTTCTCCAGAGGAAAGTATTCCCGGAGAAAAGCTGACATCATATAAATTTGCAAAAAAGCTGGGCATTAGCACACAGGAGCTTCTAGGGAAGCTTGTTGAATGTGGCTACCTTGAAGAAAAAGAAGATAAGCACTTTATCACTGAATCAGGAAAGACGGCTGGGGGTGAATTTAGAATGGGCAAGTTCGGTCCCTATTTTCTATGGCCAGAATCCTTGTCTTTGGCGGGAATCTCGTAGCCAGACAGTGTGGTTAGTATCCAACATTGTCTTTGGAAAAACCAACACATCTATTCTTCGAAATATTTTTGCGGAAACAAACAATGTTCATCGTAGGGGCGCACAGCGGTGCGCCCTGATTAGAATCTCCCTGGTTAATCAGCGATTTCATCCAGATTTTGCCGGTACAAGGTGTCGAAAGAAACCGTTTAGCGACTGCATGGACGCACATCTGTGCGCCCCTACCCAACCATTGCGATTAGACATCGCCCTACCCCAGCCCAATACGGTATGACCCCGACCAACATCATCGTCGCTCCATCCGCCTCAAAGGATAGGACTACGGCGCGTCCGGGCTGTATGACTCGCCAAGCCCCAGGCACCCCAGTTTGGCAGGATCGCATCATCTGTGATGAGGCATCCTTACAAATGGCCCATCACCCATGGGAAACATAACCCGTTAGGGTGGATGTTGAGGGGCATATAAATTCAGTGACTTTTTACATCTATGAAAGTAATTAAACGCCGAGACTTTCTGGGTCTAAGCACAGGGGCAACGGCGGCTTTTTTTCTGTCCCAATGTGGAAAAATCGCCCTGACCAACCGCCCTGGTTCTGCCTTAGCCCAAGCGCAAACCTACCGCAGTGAAGGGGGGGTGTTGAGGGTTGATTTAGAGGCCATTCCCCAGTCTGTGCCGCTGGGGGGACAATCTACGAATCTGCTCACTTACAACGGCCTTGTGCCGGGGCCTCGGCTAGAGGCTAGCCCCGGTGACACGGTGCAAATTCACTTCACCAACCGCCTCAATCAACCCACCAATCTCCACTACCATGGGCTCCACATTCCCCCCACGGGTACCGGGGACAATGTTTTTCTAGCCATTCCCCCTGGGGAAAGCCATACCTACGAATTTCAAATCCCTATCGATCATTCGGCAGGCACCTTTTGGTACCACCCCCATTACCACGGATTGACGGCTGAGCAACTGTTTGGTGGCTTGGCAGGGCTATTTATTGTGCGGGGAGATCTCGACGAAATTCCCGAAATCAAAGCGGCCCCAGAAGCCTTTCTCGTGCTCAAAGATTTTGGCCGCGATCGCAGGGGGAATATTCCCAATCCTGGCCACATGGCTCAAATGACCGGGCGTATCGGTGATTTACTGAGCGTCAATGGCCAAATCAACCCCACGCTGCCCATCTCCCCAAGAGGGCTGTTGCGTCTGCGGGTCCTCAATGCCTCATCTTCTCGGTTTTTTAGACTGTCCCTAGAGGGGCATCCCTTTGAGCTGATCGCCACCGACGGTGGGGCGATCGCCGCGCCGATCACAGTGCCAGCAGCGGTGCTAGCCCCAGGGGAACGGGTGGAGCTATTGGTGCAAGGCAACCAGTCGCCAGGGTCCTATCGTTTGCTCAATCATCCCTTTAACCCAGCCCAGGGGATGATGGGCCATGGCGGCATGATGGGCGGACCGGGGCAGGCTCAAAATCAAGGTCGGGCGGAAGCAATCGCCACCCTGACCTATGGCGGTACCGTTGATGAGATGCCGATGCCCAGCCAGTTGATTCCCGTCGAACCGCTGCCAGAACCCCAAACGGTGCGCCAGTTCACCCTAAGTCACGGCCATGGGGGGGTGTTTATGATCAATGGCCAGACCTTTGACCACCAGCGCGTCGATACCCAGGTGACCCTCAACACGGTCGAAGACTGGGAAATCATCAACAGGGGGATGATGACCCATCCCTTCCATATCCATGTCAACAAATTCCAAGTGATCAGTCGCAACAACCAACCGGTTGCCGATGCGGCATGGAAGGATGTGGTGTCTTTGAGCCCAGGGGAACGGGTGCGGATTCGGATCCCATTTCGGGACTACCCAGGCAAAACCGTTTATCACTGCCATGTCCTAGACCACGAAGATCGGGGCATGATGGGGGTTCTAGACATTCAGCCCGTATGACTATCGCCATTCTCGTCGGCGCATCTGTCCAGGTTGCCCATCCCATTATCCCTATGGAGCCGTCGCCAACCTGGCCTCCAGTTCCGCCACCGACAAGATCGTTTTCAGCACCGAATCCGGGTTCAAACTCATCGAGTCAATCCCCTGCTCGACCAGGAAGCGGGCAAACTCAGGGTAGTCACTGGGGGCCTGGCCGCAGATGCCGATCTTGCGACCTTTGGCTTTGGCGGTGGCGATCGCCATCGCCACCATCCGCTTCACCCCCTCACTGCGTTCATCAAAGAGGTGTGCCACCAGAGCCGAATCGCGATCGAGCCCCAGGGTGAGCTGGGTGAGGTCATTGGAACCGATCGAGAAGCCATCAAAGACCTCGCTGAATTCCTCCGCCAGCATCACATTGCTGGGTAGCTCGCACATCACATAGACCTGCAGGCCGTTTTCCCCCTGCACCAGGCCGTGCCGCGCCATTTCGGCCAGTACCCGGCGGCCTTCCTCGGGGGTCCGGCAGAAGGGCACCATTAGGATCACATTGGTGAGGCCCATGGTATTTCGCACCCGGATCAGGGCCTGACATTCCAGGGCAAAACCGGCCCGGTAGCGATCGTCGTAGTACCGAGAAGCGCCGCGCCAGCCGATCATCGGATTTTCTTCCCTGGGCTCAAAGGTGCGGCCCCCAAGCAGATTGGCATACTCGTTGCTCTTGAAATCTGATAGGCGCACCACCACGGGTTTGGGATAGAAGGCAGCGGCAATGGTGCCAATGCCCTGGGCCAGCTTATCCACAAAATAATCCGGCTTGTGGTCGTATCCCTGGGTGAGGCGAGCGATTTTACGCTTGGTGGTGCCGTCCTTTAAGGTGTCAAAGTTCACCAGGGCCAGGGGATGCACCTGAATGTGATTGGCAATAATAAACTCCATACGGGCCAAGCCCACCCCCTGATTGGGCAGGGCAGAGAGGCCAAAGGCTAATTCGGGGTTGCCCACATTCAGCATGATCTGAGTGCGGGTAGTGGGTAGGGTATCAAGGCGGGTTTCTGCCACCGTGAACGGCAGCATGCCGCCATAAACGCGACCCGTTTCCCCTTCACAGCAAGAGACCGTCACGGGTTGTCCGGTTTGGATGATGTCGGTGGCGTTACTGCAGCCCACGATCGCCGGTATCCCCAATTCCCGCGCAATGATCGCCGCGTGGCAGGTGCGGCCCCCCTGATTGGTGACGATCGCCGCCGCCTGTTTCATGATGGGTTCCCAGTCAGGGTCGGTCTTGGCGGTGACCAGCACTTCTCCGGGGTGAAAATCGGTAATTTCAGCCACATCGAGAATCACACAGGCGCTCCCTGCCCCGACCATCGCCCCCACCGCTCGACCCTGCACCAACGGCTGAATGTCGTCTCGGTTTTCGAGGGCATAGGCCCGTAGCACATTGGCCGACCTTTGGGACTGCACCGTTTCGGGACGGGCTTGGACAATGAACAATTCCCCGGTGAGGCCATCCTTAGCCCACTCGATATCCATCGGGGTATCCAGACCCCGCAACTGGCTGTAGTGATCTTCGATAATGCAGGTCCAGCGGGCCAGTTGCAGCACTTCAGCCGGGTTCAGGGCAAATTGGGCTTGCTCGGCTGGGGGCACCGCCACATTTTTTACCAGCTTGCCACCGCCGGTGTCATAGACCATGCGCAGGGCTTTGCTGCCCAACCGCTGACTCAGGATCGGCTCATGGCCCTGCTTGAGGGTGGGTTTAAACACTCGGTATTCATCGGGGTTGACGGTACCCTGCACCACGTTTTCCCCCAAGCCATAGGCGGCGGTAATTAAGACCGCATCCTTAAAGCCGGTCTCAGTATCGATGGAGAACATCACCCCAGAAGCGGCGAGGTCCGAGCGCACCATCTTTTGTACACAGGCTGACAGGGCCACCTCCAGATGGTCAAAGCCTTTAATTTGCCGATAGGAAATGGCGCGATCGGTAAACAGCGAGGCAAAGCATTTTTTGCACGATTCAACCACCTGGGCTTCCCCATGGACATTGAGGTAGGTTTCTTGCTGCCCCGCAAAGCTGGCATCAGGTAAATCCTCCGCTGTCGCGCTGGAGCGTACGGCCACATCGGTGTCGGGACCGTAGCGGTTGCACATCTCTCGATAGCCATGGCGAATCGCCACTTCTAGCTCTGGGGGAAATGGGGCGTGCAGAATCAGCGATCGCGCCTGATAGGCCCGTTTTTGAAGATCGGCCAAGTCAGTGATATCTAGGTTTTGGAAGAGCGATTGCAGGGCATGATCCAAGCCATTGGTTTGAATAAACTGCCGATAGGCTTGGGCCGTAGTGGCAAATCCCCCCGGTACCGCCACCCCCTTCGGTGCCAATTGTTGAATCATTTCCCCCAGGGAGGCATTTTTACCCCCCACTTGGGGCGTAAGTGTCCCAGGGTCTATCCAGGCTTAATAGCTAGGATCGTGGTTGATGGAACATCTGCATCCAACCGCTCAGG
>JAQCKL010000310.1 GCA_027592485.1 Cyanobacteriota bacterium | reverse complement strand
GACCTTTATCTATCTCGCGATGATTCGCATCATGGTGCGGCGACTCGCGTAGCGATTTTGACACCGAATAACTTTTCAAACATCCTCTAAGCCTATGGTTTTTACATCGACAGCTCCGGCCAACCAACGCTGGGACAACCTAAACTGCGATCGCGGAGAGCTCTCTGATTTGCAGCTGGCATGCATTATTTGCGGGGGGCAACATCTGACCAGCGATCACTTGGCATTCATGCAGACCATGCCCAAGGATCCGGTCGACATGGTCGATGACCTCGTCAAGATGGGGCTCTATAAAGACAATCAACTGCGGGCTGCCGATGGCATCAATGCCTATGAATTACGGAAGGCGTTGTTCTTGAAGACCGTCGGACGCAGCGATCCGAAGCGGGAGAAACTAATTCTGGCCCTGTGCAAACAGGCTGGCGGTCTTGAAAATGCCTTCGCGGCAGCGTTTGGTCCCCAGGCAGGGCTGTTCTTCGCCGATTCCATCCGCAGCGGTGGCGCGAGTCGTCGGGAATTTCTTAAGAATATGGCGGTGGGTGCTGCTCTGGTTACCTTGGCCAGTTGTGGGGGCGGTGGTGAGCCCCCTGTCGAAATCGATCCGGATGAGCCCATCTCCACCGACAACCTAGAGAAGACCGAGTTGCAAGTTGGGTTTATCCCCATTACCTGTGCGACGCCGATCATCATGTCGGAGCCCCTCGGCTTCTATGAGAAATACGGCCTCAATGCCAAGGTTGTGAAGATGCCCAGTTGGGGTGCGGTGCGGGATTCGGCGATCGCCGGTGAGTTGGATGCCTATCATATGCTGGCTCCCATGCCCATTGCTATGACCCTGGGCCTGGGCTCGGCCTCCTTTGGGGTGAAGCTGGCCAGCATCGAAAACATCAACGGTCAGGCCATCACCGTGGCCGAGCGCTACAAGGGTCAAATCAATGGCCCCGCCGACTTCAAGGGTTTCACCATCGGCGTGCCCTTCCCCTACTCCATGCACAACCTACTGTTGCGCTACTACTTAGCAACCGGTGGCCTTGATCCCGATGTGGACGTCAAGATCCGTCCCGTACCACCCCCTGACAGCATTGCCCAGATGGTGGCCGGTGACATCGACGCCTACTTGATGCCGGATCCCTTTAACCAGCGGGCGGTGTACGAAGGGGCGGGCTTTATCCACATGTTGACTAAGGAACTCTGGCCAGGGCATCCTTGCTGTGCCTTTGCCGCCAGCGATCAGTGGATTAGCGAGAACCCCAACACCTTCCGGGCGCTGAACAAGTCGATTATTGAAGCGGCAGGTTATGCCCGCGATCCGAAGAATCGACCTGAAATTGCTACCGCTATTTCTGAGCGGGCGTTCTTGAACCAGCCGGTGGAAGTGGTGGAAGCGGTACTCACCGGTGAATTTGAGGATGGTCAAGGGAATACCCTGAGCGTCCCCGATCGCATCGACTTTGACCCCTACCCCTGGCAAGGATTTGCCAACTGGATTTCATCCCAATTGGTGCGGTGGGATCTGCAAGGGGATGGCAAGGCGGCGCAGATTATTCCTGAAAAAGGGTATGACGCCGTTGGCCAAGACATTTTCTTAACGGATCTAGCCCGTGAGCTGGCCACTGAGGTCGGTCAAAACCCGCCCACGGAAATCTATCGCACGGAGACCCTAAAGTTCGACTCCTTTGATCCTGCTGATCCAGGGGCCTACATCGAAAAACAAATTGACGAGTACGGCGTGTAGTGAGTCAGGCAGGAGGTCTCTGATATGGCGCTGAGTAAGCCAACCGGCACCAAATTCTATGGGGGAGAGCGAGAGTCTCTATTCTTTAACGAGAATGTCAGGGCCTTTCTTCTCTTCGTTGGCTCGCTGATTGCCTTTTTGTTGCTGTGGGAGATGGGGGCTCGCTTTGGTGTGTTTGCCAAGGGCATGCCCCCCGCTTCTACAACCCTTAAGGAATTGTGGTGGTGGTCAACCCATCCCTTTTTTGATAATGGCCCCAATGATTTGGGCATTGGTTGGAACCTCTTAATCAGCCTGCGGCGGGTGGCGATCGGCTACACCTTAGCGTCGTTGATTGCCGTCCCCCTAGGGATTTTGATTGGGATTTCTCCCATTGCCCAAAAGGCCTTCAATCCCTACATCCAGCTCCTAAAGCCCGTATCACCCTTAGCGTGGTTGCCCTTAGGGCTCTATATCCTTAGGGACTCTGAGCAAACGGGGATCTTCATTATTTTGATCTCCAGCATTTGGCCCACGTTGATTAATACGGCGTTTGGGGTGGCCAACGTGAATCCCGAGTATTTGGATGTGTCTAAAACCTTAGGTGCTTCCAGATTAAGGACGATTTTCAAGGTGATTATCCCAGCAGCACTGCCCAGTATTGTGGCGGGTTTGCGGATCAGTATGGGGATTGCTTGGCTGGTGATTGTGGCGGCGGAAATGCTGCTGGGAACGGGGCTAGGCTACTTCATCTGGAATGAGTGGAACAACCTTTATATTCCAAATATTTTGGTGGCCATTTTCATTATTGGCTTGGTGGGATTGATTTTGGATAGCATCTTTGCTGCCCTCGAAAAGTTTGTTGCATTTGGTCGGAACTCGTGAGTGTTGCCGCTGTGAATGACGCCCTGATGACGGACACCTATTCGCCTTCGGCTCAGCTATCGATTCGGAATGTCACCAAGGTCTTCCATGGCAAGCAAGATCTGTTTAGCAAGCTGTCTGGCAAGTCCTCAGCAGATTTTGTCGCCATTGAGGACATCAGCCTCGATATCGAGCCCAATACTTTTGTCACCATCATTGGACCATCGGGCTGTGGCAAATCGACCCTGCTGAATATGGTGGCGGGACTCTCCGACACCACCGTCGGCGAGATCTTGTTAAACGATATTCCGATTACGGGACCAGGACCCGATCGCGGCATGGTGTTTCAAAACTATGCCCTGATGCCCTGGATGACCGTAGAGGAAAACATCCGATTTGCGGTGGAGACGGTTTATCCCAAGCTGTCTGGCAAGCAAATGCAGCGCACCATCAAGGAGCATATCCAGTTGGTGGGGTTGGCTGGAGCTGAGACCAAACATCCCCATGAGCTGTCTGGCGGCATGCGTCAACGGGTGGGCATTGCCCGCGCGTTGGCCATTAGTCCCCAAATTTTGCTGATGGATGAGCCCTTTGGGGCCTTGGATGCCCTTACCCGTGGCTTTCTCCAAGATGAAGTGGTGCGCATCTGGGAGCAGCAGCGAAAAACCGTAATCATGATTACCCACAGCATTGAGGAAGCCCTCCTGCTGTCGGACCGCATCGTGATGATGACCCGAGGTCCCGCCGCGCGGGTGGATGAAATTCTTGAGGTGCCCTTTCCCCGGCCCCGCCATCGAGAAACCATTGACCAACATCCGGCCTATCACGATCTGAAGGCAGAGATGGAAAGCCATCTATTCCGGGAAACGCGGGCCGTTGAAGAAGCACAGTTAGCTTGACCTATCTAGGAGGACTTTAAAAATGGCAATTTCAGATATTACCGAGAAGCTCTTGGCTGCTAAGAAGGCATCAGGGCTGAGTTTCGCCGATTTGGAAGCTAAGCTCGGCTGCGATGAAGTGTGGATTGCATCGGTCTTTTATCGTCAGGCCAGTGCATCGAAGGAAGAGGCCACTCAAATGGTGGAAGCCATTGGCGCAGATGCCTCGCTGATTGAGCCGCTGACCGAATGCCCCCTTAAAGGCTCCCTCGAACCGGTGATTCCCACCGACCCGCTGATTTATCGCTTTTACGAAATCATGCAGGTCTACGGTATGCCCATCAAAACCGTGGTCCATGAGAAATTTGGCGATGGCATCATGAGCGCGATCGATTTCACCATCGATGTTGAGAAGGAAGAGGACCCCAAGGGCGATCGCGTCAAAATCATCATGTGCGGCAAGTTCCTGCCCTACAAGAAGTGGTAGCGCCCCCGTTCATCGCCTAAGGTTTCACGTTCATCACTTGCTGAGAGGATGCAGATGTTACAGTTCCCGTCGATAAAAGTGTTTCAGTCTCAATCTCTGCGGATGGGGCGCGTTGGCTTAGTGGTGACGGCAGGGCTCCTGCTGGCTTCTACACCCGCCCTGGCCCACCATCCCTTTGGCGGTCAGACCCCCACCAATGCGGTGCAAGGCTTTCTATCCGGTTTAGGACACCCCGTCATTGGGTTGGATCACCTGGCCTTCGTAATCACCATTGGCCTACTAGCGGCAGTGATGGGGCGGGGCCTGCTGATTCCCGTTAGCTTTGTGTTGGCCTCTTTGGCGGGTACTGGCATTCACCTAATGGCGCTGAACCTCCCCGCTCCGGAGTTCTTTATCTCAGCCTCTGTCTTGCTGTTTGGGGCGCTGCTGGCGTTGCGTCAACAGCCCCATACCGCCATTGTCTGCGGCCTAGCCACCCTGGCCGGTTTGTTCCATGGCTACGCCTATGGTGAGGCCGTGATTGGCGCTGATATGGCCCCGCTGATGGCCTATTTGCTTGGGTTTGCCACCATCCAAATGGGGATTGCCGTTGCCGCCTATCAGGTTGCCCAGCAACTGGGAGCCAACACTGAAGGGAGCGCCCTCGGCCTCCGGTTTGCCGGTTTTACCCTAGCGGGGGTTGGCGCTGCCTTTTTGTCGGGTGTGGTGTTGGGCTAAATTGCCTCGCGCCAATTGAGTGAGCCTTTAAGTGTATTTTCATGGCTGTTGGCCCCAGGCTGGCAGCCATTTCTCTGGCTGTTTGAGGTTGTTTGAATTAAGTATGATGACCACCCAAAAACTGATCCCGCCCTTTGATCGAGAGATTGCGATCGCTAAGGTCCGCATGGCCGAAGACGCCTGGAATAGCCGCGATCCGGATCGGGTCTCCATGGCCTATACCGAAGACAGCTATTGGCGCAACCGGGCCGAAGTCTTCCAGGGTCGGGAAACCATTCGCGCCTTCCTGCGCCGCAAGTGGGACAAAGAGCTAGATTACCGCTTGGTCAAGGAAATGTGGGCCTTTGGCGAAAACCGCATTGCTGTGCGCTTCCAATATGAATGGCATGATGACGCCGGACAGTGGTACCGGGCCTACGGCAATGAAAACTGGGAATTCGACGAAAACGGCCTGATGCGGCGACGGGAAGCCAGCATCAACGATCGCCCCATCCAGGCAGAAGACCGTCGGTTTGATTGGCCTGCACCCGGACCCAGACCGCAGGATCACCCTGGGTTAATCAATTCACCGGCATAAACTGACCTCTGGCTATACGCCAGTCACCACCGCTATCTGTTTCATAATTTGGCTAGAAACAAACGGTAGGATGGCTTTACTTCGCCTCCTCAAACCCCGTCCATCTCGAAAACTGGAATTTCACCAAGGTAGCTGAAAAGCTTGAAAGACAAAAGCTTCTGAGTACTTGGTACATCTTGTTTCCCAATTACAACTTTTGTTTGTGTAGGTTGGTGTTGAGCTTGCGAAACCCAACGCAGCAATTCAGTTGTCGTTAATGACTTCGAACTCAGTGCTGGTGTGTTCTGCCAGGTCAATGCAGAGGGTGTCAGTATTGAGAAAATAGGTGCGCCTCATTGGGGTTCTTCTCCTCTGAGTTGGCGACGATATAAAGTTGCGATCGCAAAAAGCGTTAAGAGCAGTTGCACAATCTTCTCAGGTGATAACGCGAAGTACTCGTCCGTCCTTTCCTGGGACGTTGCCCAGTAGACGACGCGACCGTCAGCCCGTCAGCTCTTGAAGCCGGGAAAGTCAAGGGTGGGCAGTGCCATCCTTGTATTTAAAAGGTGTGGCAGCGATCGCGGATTGGTATAGCAGTCGCCAATTGCATTAAGACATAAGCTAGAAGCATTTCCCATCTCCGGTGAGTGCCA
>JAQCKL010000309.1 GCA_027592485.1 Cyanobacteriota bacterium | reverse complement strand
GGATGCAGATGTTCCATCAACCACGATCCTAGCTATTAAGCCTGGATAGACCCTGGGACACTTACCAGGCCAGGTATCGGTAATCAAGGTTTGCAGGGTTTGCTGCAAGACATTGGTGAAATACTCCGGCCAGACGGCTTCGGTGTAGAGGTGGAGTTCGCGGTCGCGCAGTTCCAGCATGGCCTCGCCGTGCCGATTGTTGCGTAGAAACATGCCCTTTTGCCAATGCAGGCGATGCTCTTGGCCATCATTTTCGTGGCGCTGATAGATATAGTCGTGGGTGCGCACAATCATCCAGGGAATTAGCCCCGGAGGCGATTCTTCCATCACGCAGACCATGGCTAGACGGCGATGGTTGGGGTCGGGTTCTTCTTCCGGTAGCCAGGGCAGATTAGGCCGCACCTGGGGGACATGCTGCGAGACCAAGCTGCCAGTGCCATCTTCTAACCGGTAGGAGACATCGTATTTCTCCATCAGCCGTAGGAAGAATGGGTAGAGTTCTGGGCTGTAGCGGGGCTCGTGGATAAAGGGATGGTCGTGCAACACCGCTTTGAGGCGACTATCGGGCAAAATGCCATCCATCTCTTCGGTGGTGCCATCTTCCAACACAAAACCAATCGCTTTGGTCAGCCATTCTGGTTGCAGAACTACGTCATCTTTGAGCGATTCATCGTCGCCGTAGTAAACGATGTAGCCCAGGTCATGCATTAGGTCCGCTAGGGTACGGGTAGCAATCTCGCTGAGGCCATGACGCTCACAAACAGCAGCAAATTGCTTGTAGGTAATGCGCGGCTCATCCATCGCTAGCAGCTCGTCCCGCGATTCCCGCCAGGCCCGGTTAAGCTTGGCCCCCATTTGGTCAAAGGTTTTGGCAGTATCGGCGATTTGTTGCTTGAGGGCAGCAATCCCGACCTTTTCGCCTGTCTCGGGATCGTCTACGAGGCTATCGACTTCGAGGAAATCGACAATCATGTCGCCATAGTCCCGCTTGAGCACGGGTTGATCAATACGGGCGATGCGCTCTCCAGTTTTGCAATGGGTTGAGACGATAATTACGCGAGCTTCTTCACCCACCCGCAGCCGCAGCATATTCAGCCAATCTTCTACTTGGCATTGCTGCACCCCACGGCGGGGTTCCCAGAGCAGTAAATAGACGGAGCGTTTACTGAAGAAAAACTGGTGGGTGACCCGATATATTTCCTGCCCACCAAAATCCCAGGCGTTGAATTTGAGCTGGGTGTCGGCTTGGTCGGGATGGGGCAAACTGAGGGCTTCAATATCGATGCTGATGCCGTGGGTGGTTTGTTCACCTGCTTGGGGATCTTTGCCCGTCAACGCTTTGAGCAAGGTGGTTTTGCCCACATGGCCTTCACCAATGAGCACCAGCTTAGCCTCGTAGAGAAGTTCAACCTCTTGGGGATTTTTCAAACTTTTGAGGTAGGCAAACAGCTCTGCAATTCCGCCCAAATAAGTACTCCGCAAAACAGGATTCAGAGGATTGCCGTGAAGGTAAAGCGTTGAGAGATTGGTGAGCTGGGATATCGCCTCTGGAATCTCGGTGATTTGATTGCCGGAAAGGTCAAGCGTTGAGAGATTGGTGAGCTTGGATATCGCCTCTGGAATCTCGGTGATTTGATTGCCGAAAAGGTAAAGCTTTGAGAGATTGGTGAGCTTGGATATCGCCTCTGGAATCTCAGTGATTTGATTGCCGAAAAGGGAAAGCGTTGAGAGATTGGTGAGCTTGGATATCCCCTCTGGAATCTCGGTGATTTGATTGCCGTGAAGGTAAAGCGTTGAGAGATTGGTGAGCTGGGATATCCCCTCTGGAATCTCGGTGATTTGATTATCGGAAAGGGAAAGCACGGTGAGATGGGTGAGCTGAGCGATAGGTTCAGGAACCTCAGTCAGTCCTAATCCGCTTAAATCAAGCTTCGTTGCCCCTTCCTGCAGCGCCGCTGCGATCCGCTCTTCCGCAATCCGATACCCCTCATCTGGTGTCATCGCAGTGCCTTACTTACCAAACTTTTACCATCTTCAATTCAAACCCTGGCAATTCAGGCCCACAATTCACAGATTCAGGTTCCTCCAAAATCTTGGGTGCTTGCTCAGGTCGATAAATATGTACTTGACGGCTCTTACGATCAATGAGCAACCCCAACTGCACCCCATTCGCCACATATTCCGCCATCTTGTCCTGCAGGCTTCCTAACGTGTCGCTGCTCGACCGTAGCTCCACCACGAAATCAGGGGCGATGGGTGCAAATGAAGCCTGTTGCTCTGGTAAGAGTGCATGCCAACGCTCAGACAACATCCAGGCCGCATCGGGCGATCTCATTGCCCCATTCGGCAAGGTAAAGCCCGAGCTAGAGTCAAACACCTCCCCCGTTCCATCTGCCTCAGCCCAGACAAAAAGCTGTCCAAAAATTCTGCCGTTACGGTTGCCAGTATCTGAAAATGCTGGTGGCATAACGACAATCTCTCCATTCGCATTCCGCTCAATCCGCAGGTCAGGATTGGTGAGGCAAAACTCATAAAACTGCGCATCACTCATCTGCGATAGATCGATCAGTGACGACAGATCGATGGGCAACGGCGTCTTGACAGATTTAACCAGCAAGCTTGTCATCGGTAACCTGCCTCCATCCAGATATGCCTGACATCTTAACGAATCGCCGCCTTATGCTTTCCGCTGCCCAGGCAATTGCGCAGGGCGATGCTGTCTTTACTCGGCGCTTCCCTGCTGCGGTTGATGCACCAAGCCTTCTTCCCGCTTAAAGCTATCGATCGCCTCCCCCAACGCCGTGGTTAAGCTCTGGCGAGTATCAGCATGGTTCTCCCGCTCCTCATCGAGCTGCTGCTTGAGGCGATCGCACTGGCGCAGGGTGTCGGCCAAATGGGCGCGTAACCCATCCACCGTATTCAGATCCGGTTCATTGCCCTCTGCATCAGCCACCGGGGCGGGCATCGAAGCAGATTGTGGTTCCTGAGAGAGCTGATTTTGGAGGGTGCTGACCTCAGTACGGAGGGTGGTCACCGTGAGCTGCAACTGCTCCACATCCGTCCGTCGCTGCTTGGCCTCAGCGTCATAGAGTTTTCGCCAGTTGGCCGCACTGGCATAGGCTTGATCCCGCTCCTGTTGGGCAGAGGCCAGCTGATGCTGCAACGTGCGCACCTCTGCCAACCAACGGCTTACCTCCTGAGTCATCGCAGCCTATCCCTTAACATGGTGAAATCTGCCGAACCGAACTGTCATAACCCTGCCCTAGCCCCCGTTATAACAAAAGTGTCGTCAGGACACTCGGAGCGGGCAGCACAATCAGGATCAAAATCGTCAATGCCGCTAATCCCCATAGGTCCCGGCGAGTATCCAACTGACTGACATCGTTTAAGGCGGGTTCATCGACGGCTGAGATAAAGAATAGCAAGATCGCCCAGATCAACAGCTCTGGGTGAACCGCCACCAGCCCCAGCACCAGGAACCGGGAAACATGACCGACGATCGCCCCCGTTTTCTGACCGTACATGGCATGGACAATGTGACCGCCATCCAACTGACCGACAGGCATAAGATTCAACGCGGTCACCACCAACCCCAAACAACCTGCCACGGCCACGGGATGGAGGGCGATCGCGTTCTCCGCCGTTAAGCGACTGCCCAGGGCCAGTTTACTGAGCAAGGTCAAGGCCACCGAAGCCGACGGATCCATCGCCTGAAAATTCAGCATACTGGCCTCTTCCCCCAGGGCAATCACCTCAGAATGGGCCAACCCCCACACCAGCAAGGGCAGGGTGATGATAAACCCCGCCAACGGCCCGGCTAAACCCACATCAAAGAGGGCGCGGCGATTGGGCACCGGGGAGCGCAACTGAATGAACGCCCCAAAGGTCCCCAGGAAAAAAGGGATAGGAATGAAGTAAGGCAGGGTGGATTGGATGCGATAGCGTCGGGCCATCAGGTAATGGCCCAGCTCGTGGATGCCCAAAATCACCATCAGCGTGATCGCATAGGGCAGCCCCCGCAAAAACAGCATCGGCTCCGCTTGCAGGGCTGATTCAGAAATTCCGGCAATTTGAGAGGTCCCCACCCAGGTGGTGGTAAACAACGTGGTGACGAATAGCCCCAAGGCCACCGCCGGGCGGGTGTTCTTGAGGTTGACGAGCGCTTTTAGGGGCTGCTTCTGGGACCGGGGATTGGGCACTAGGGCAAAGAAGGGTTTGCCCTTATTGCCCTCTTGGAAAATGACGAGGAAGCGATCTCCAAAGTGCGATTCAATATTGTCCCGAATGGTGTCATAGGCCAGGGTGGGGTAACCCCGGAGCTGACCCTTGCAAATGAGGGCTTGGGGGCGATACTCAATATTTTGCAAATAGAACAGCGACCACGGAAAGCAATTTTTCAGCGTCGCTTCCTCCTCTTTGTCAATGGGCCGCAAAGCGACCTTACTGGCCGATACCTTCGCCGCATCCGTGGCATCCGCAGATGACTCAGTGGCAGCGGTCTCTGGTTTCGGGGTAATCCGTCCCCATTGAATCAACATCCAATACAGCAACGGACACAGAATAAACAGCGCCAAAATTGCCCCAGGGGGAGAGGTGGGGGGCGCACCCGAGGTTGCCTGCTGCGTGCTCCACACCACTAGGGTGAAGACAGGAGCCATAAACACCAACCACAGTAGCCAGGGTGGGGTACGGGTGATGCCCGCCACACTATGGCGTACCACCAAATAACTCAGAATCGAGAATAGGAAGAGTAAAACCACTATCAACCGTCACGGTCCTGCACTACAACAGTTTCCAGGGCAGGGGTTGGGGAACAACTCAGTAAGCCTAACAAGCTGTGGGAAGTCTATGCCAATTTTAAGGCTCAACTTGAGGACAGAGGACACAGTCGCGATAGCCTAGGAAAGCTGTGTTCAGAACCTGCGCTCCACAGCCTTGAATTTCCTTCCTGTCTTGAACCCGATCGCCCTATGACCTTGGTGTCTGAACCCGTCCCCGCTCCCCGCCCCCCAAGACCTGTCCTAGAGACGATTTACGCCTTTCCCCCCAACCGCGACACCATGGGGGGGACATCCTATTTTATTGTTGCCCAAGATCAGGCGGGGCAACCCGCCAATATCCTGATCGACACCCCTGCCTGGCATACTGACACCGCCCAGTTCATCCAGGGGCACGGAGGGGTGCGCTGGTGGGTCATGACCCATCGCAACGGCATGGGTCAGGTGACCCCCATCCAAGCCACGGTGCAATGTGAATTAGTGTTACAAGAGCAGGAAGCCTACCTGCTGCCCAACATCGAAGGTCGGGTCACCTTCCAGCAAAAGATGGCATTGGGGGACATCGCCACGGTGCGCTGGACCCCTGGCTATTCCCCCGGCTCCGCTTGCCTCTATTACAAAGCCCATGGCGGCGTGCTGTTTACAGGCCGCCATCTCCTCCCCAACCAAGATGGGCAAATGACCGCCCTGCGTTTTTCTAAAACCTTCCATTGGCCCCGGCAACTGAGTCAGATCCAGCGTCTGCAACAGGATTTTTCTACGGACACCCTGGCCTATATCTGCCCCGGCGCTAACCTGGGCTTCCTACGGGGCAAAACCGTCGTGGCAGATGCCTATGAGCAACTCCAGTCCATTGATGTAGAGGCCCTGCGTTTGATGCAGCCTGGGCTCTAAGGACAGACTCACAGGTCACCTCTGCAACCAGAAATAGCCTTGAACCTGAACCGCTCCTAAATGAGCAGTGGCCCCCCATCCGTGCGCTCACGCCCACCAGTGCATTGAAAACACTGACAGGTTAAAGAATCGAGAATTGGATTAGACCCATCCACCTGGGGATGGGTGCCAGGTTAAGCACAGCGTTCATTGGTCAAGAGGGTTGGCGAGGATCCCCAAATAGGGTC
>JAQCKL010000308.1 GCA_027592485.1 Cyanobacteriota bacterium | reverse complement strand
ACTATCTCCTCTGTTAAGACTTCGGGTTTATTCTCGCCGTGCCAGTTGAAAGTGCGGAATGTGGGATCCTATTACGAGGAATATTCCTTTACCGGGCGGGCCGGTCAGCAAGTGGTCATCGAGATGAGCAGCGCTGACTTTGATACCTATTTGCTCTTGCTCGGGCCGGATGGCAGCTTAATTGCCGAAAATGACGACATCAGCTCGGGAAACTTGAACTCCCAAATTGTGGTGACCCTGCCCACGAACGGGGTTTATACCATCGTCACCAACGGCTATGACAGCGCTAGCTTGGGCCGCTACGATCTCACCGTCACCACCGCCCTGGGCACGGGGGATCTACAAATCACCCTCAGCTGGAACAGCATTGATGACCTCGACCTGGTGGTGATGGATCCCGAGGGCAACCTGGTGTCCTTTGAAACCCCTCGGATTGCGTCGGGCGGTCAGCTGGATGTGGATGCCAACTCCCTTTGCCAAGGGGTGACCTCTCGCCCAGTCGAAAACGTCTTCTGGCCCAATGGCGCGCCCGGAGGCGAGTATCAGGTGTTTGTCAGCCTCTATTCCCGCTGTGCCAACAGCCAAGGGCCGATTCCCTTTACCCTGACCATGAATGTACAAGGGACGGTGGAAACCTTTGACGGCACCGTCGATGAAACCAATGATTTAGTGGTGGTCCCCACGGCAGTGTATTAAGGCTGAGGGCGATCGCAGGGAAGGCAACCCCTAAAGCAGCTTGATGGTGCGATTTTCCACTGGACAGTTGCGTCAGGACAGTCGGTTCTAGTCCTTAAGAACGTAGATCCCACAACCATTGCAATCCAGGGCAAGGGGCTTCAGCCCCTTGTTCAAGGGTGGCTCAATTCTAGCCATCGTTGCCGATGATCCGGCCCCGTTGACTAAAATCGCCGGGGCTGAGCTTAGAGATGAAGTCCCGAAAGGCCCGTTTCTCTTGCTCGTCGGCATCCCGATCCACCGGGATCGAGGCATCAGCCACCACCTCTTCCATCACCCAAATCGAGGCGTTGGTGCGGAGGGCGATCGCGATCGCGTCACTGGGGCGAGCATCTAGCTCCTTGCGGTTTTCCCCTTGAACCACCGTCAACAGCGCAAAAAAGGTATTGTCCTTCAGGGCATAAATCACAATCCGCTCCAGGGACATGTCCCAGTCTTCGAGGAGATTCACGAACAAATCGTGGGTGAGGGGCCGTGGGGGGGCCTGTTTCTCCAGGGCACTGATAATGGATTTTGCTTGATCCGGGCCAATGTAGATGGGCAAGGCCCGTCGATCCGCTGTGTCCCGCAGCAAAACCACCGGATTGCGGGAAATTGCGTCAAGCGCAATACCGGCAACTTTCATCTCAATCATGGAGCTTAGCCTCTAGATTCTGCTGAACCGGATGGGACGATTAGGATTACAGATGCGTAATTAAAAGCTTATTTCCCTGGGAGGATAATAGACGGGTAACTTTAATACATTTTCCAGGAGTTTTGGCCCGTTTGTTGGGGTAGCGTCAGACTAGCTAGGTCTCTTGTTAAGCATCTGCATCGGTCTATTAGACAGTAATCCCTAGCCCGAGACGAATTGAGCTATTCATCTTCCATGATGCCCTGAATCAACGGCTGTGTCCGTAAGGATTTGATTAATTGTGTTTACTGGCCTTGTCCAAACCCTGGGGCAACTGACCCGCCTCGATCCCACCCACCTCAGCATTCGCTGGGGCACTGACGCCCCCCCTGCCGCGCTCAAAGATGCCGCCCTCGGCGATAGCATCGCCGTCGACGGGGTTTGTTTGACCGTAGAACGACTCACCCCTGGGGGCTTTGTCGCCACCGCCTCCCCCGAAACCCTGGACCGTTCCACCCTGGGTGCCCTGCCTGAGGGGGCTTGGGTCAATTTAGAAGCGTCCCTGCGGGTGGGCAGTAAAGTGGGCGGCCATTTCGTCACCGGCCATGTGGATGGGATGGGTTACTTGGAGCGGGCGATCGCCACTTCCACCTCCTGGGAGCTGAAATTCACCGTCCCTGAGCTGCGCTTGGCCCGCTATGTGGTCTCTAAAGGCAGCATTGCCGTGAATGGCATTAGCCTCACCGTCGCCGATTGCAGCCCCAGTGGGGATTGGTTCACCGTGGCCGTCATCCCCGTCACTTACCACGAAACCACCCTGCAATACCTCCAGAGCGGGCAAGGGGTGAATTTAGAGGGGGATTTGTTGGGTAAGTATGTGGAGAAGTTTTTGACCATGGCCGATCCGGCCCCGTCCCTATCACCCGAGACCGTTTCCCTAGAATTCTTGAGTGAACATGGATATCTCTAATCCACTCATCCTGTTAGCTTGCCGTAGGGATGTGACAAGGCCAAATCGCGATCGGGATGCCATTTCCCAGCCACTCCCTGCGTCCCCCAGCGTTTCGGACCCAACCGTTTAGGATAGGAGGTGGTTCATTCATCCCTTGCCTCCCATGAGTCTTAAAGATCGGATCTCAGACGACATCAAAACCGCCATGAAAGCGAAGGACAAAGTGCGTCTAGAGACCGTCCGCAGTATCAAGAAAGTCATTCTTGAGAAGGAAAGCAGCGTCAGAGCGTCCGGCCAAGAGGGATTAACCGAGGCCGAAGAGCTAGACATCCTGAGTCAAATTGCTAAGCAACGCCAGGATTCTGTCACCCAATACGAAAAAGCAGGTCGTGAGGATCTAGCTGCTAGTGAAGCGGCTGAACTCGCGATCATTCAGGAGTATTTACCGGAACAGCTCTCGGACGAAGCGATCGCCGCCGCCATTGATAGCTGGATTGCTAAAACCGGGGCCGCATCACCCAAAGATATGGGCAAAGTGATGGGGCCAGTCATGAAGGAATTAAAAGGCCGCGCCGATGGGGGCAAGGTACAAGCCTTGGTCAAGGCCAAGCTGGCGGGGTAAGCCGCGCCAGGGAATCCCCTACGAGTTTTGAGTGGGGGCAGTCAAGCTCTTGAGAAACCCATCCAGGGTTTGGGGCAAGGATTGATTCAGGCTGGGATGGGGTAGGTAGGCGGTAATCATCAATACACCAACAAAAAGCATCACCAACCGCCAGGGACGTAATTCAAGCGTATGCATGGATTCAACTTCCTTTGGGTAAATGCCTGGGTTGCTCCGAGGTCATGGTGAGCTGTTCAGGCTAGGGATTCCTACAGCGCCACCATTGCCTATCCCAGATTGTGCCGAAACCTTCAACCGATCCATGGGATCCGGGCCAGTTTTTCAGGTGGCTGGGGTATGGGCCTTTTTGCGGTGGGGCGATTAGCCCACCGCAGGCTTTAACGGCAGCCGGGCTGGAGCCACAGGAGGGGCAATCTGGTGCTGCTGGTGCTCCCTATTGGGGTGCTTAAGTCCCGTCAAGTGACCTTTTTTCAGCAGGACCTGATAAGCCTGCTCAACGCTGGGCAAATCTGGGGTTGCCTGTTGCCAGTGGGCCACCGCCGCTTCATCACACCAGTCTTGCAGGCGCGGCATTACCCGACGGTGCGCCCCCTGGTCCCGCAGCAAGGCCATCGCTGCCTGCCGCTCCCATAGGGTCACCGTCCAATAGACCTTGTCCCGATCTGCGCCGAGATAGCCCCCCACAAAACCGGGGGTGCGGGTTGCCTGGCGCGTGATCCAGAGGTTATGCCAGGTAAATAGGGGCCAATGCCGCCACGATCGCAAGCGCAAGCGGGTGACGGAGACAAAATAACGTTCAGCGTCCAAAGGAATAGCCATAACCAGAATATTCAACAATGCGCATATTTTAGTATGCGCATTGTTGAATATCAAGGTGAAGCTTTTGCATTGAGCTACGGGAGTCTAGGGCCGATGGGGTTCTCATTCATGGCTCATCCTCCAACGTCCCAGGGGTTAACCATTGCTTGCAAGCCACTGAGACTTAACCTTGCGTCCAATAAAGACGACGCAGTCCTTAATGCCTGGAGCTGCGTCGTCTTCGTTACGTCTTCTGAGCCCACAGTTTTTGGGTCAGGGCTTTGAAGGATCGCCGTCGTGAATTGGGGAGGCGATCCGTTTCCCCCTCGCCGTCAGTCTGGGTTTAGGTTACGTGGCCTTGGCGTAACCGTGACGCTGCTGATGCCACTGCCAGGCATGGGTAATGATTGACTCGACATCAGGGTATTGGGGTTCCCAGCCGAGAATAGCTTTGCCCCGTTCGCTGCTGCCCACCAGGCTAGGCGGGTCACCGGGGCGGCGATCGCGCTCCACAGCGTTAATCTCACACCCCGTTACCCGACGGGCGGTTTCAATCACCTCCCGCACCGAAAAGCCATTACCGTTGCCCAGGTTGATAAAGGTGGTCTGGCCCCCCTGGCTGAGGTAATCAATGCCCTTGACATGGGCGGCGGCTAAATCGGCCACATGGATGTAGTCGCGGATGCAGGTGCCATCGGGGGTGTCGTAATCGGTGCCAAAAATCGCGATCGATTCCCGGTGGCCCAAAGCCGTCATCAGCACCAGGGGAATTAAATGGGTCTCGGGCTGATGGTCTTCCCCCAGGCGACCCTGGGGATCGGCCCCAGCGGCATTGAAGTAACGGAACACCACTGAGTTCAACCCGTAGGCTTGCTCAAAGTCCTGGAGCATTTGCTCGACCATCAGCTTGCTAGTGGCGTAGGGGCTGATGGGATTTTTAGGATGATCCTCTGGGATGGGGATCGTTTTTGGCGGGCCGTAAATGGCACAGGTGGAGGAAAACACAAACTGCTTCACCCCAGCGGCCAACATTGCTTCCAGCAGGGTGAGGGTGCCCACCACATTGTTGTGGTAGTACTCCGCCGGTTTCTGCACCGATTCCCCCACGGCGATGTAGGCGGCGAAGTGCATCACCGCGCCGATGTCGTGGTTGGCAAAGATCTGGTCGAGGAGGGGGCGATCGGTGGTGGAGCCGACAATCACCTCGGCCTTGAGGTGCTGCTGAGCCAATTCTGGATGGCCATATTCCAGGCTATCTAGGATCACGACGGGATATCCGGCAGATTCCAGGGCCAGCACAGCATGGGAGCCAATATAGCCAGCTCCGCCAGTAACGAGAATAGTGGGTTTTGGGGTGGACATAGAGTGCTTCAGTAGGATGAGCCAGCGATCGCGACAGGCTTTCCTAAGTTACCCAATGCCAGTGACCCAATGCTCTTCCCCTACTACAGTTAGCCCCATCAAAAGCCCAAAACGTTATCAGGATTTAGCCGACCGTAGCAGCCTGCGACTGCATTTGGTAAACACCCCATTCCTGAACACCATAGGGATTTAAAACCTGGGTCGCATCTTCTATTTGCGTTGCAGTCCCTTCTAACATCAGCAAAAATTGTCCATCCGCAACTCGATCTTGGTATAGCTTGGTTTGCTTCTCAGGGACACCCCAGCCCAGCAGACCACCAATCAGGCCGCCACCAGCAGCTCCAGTAACGCCACCTAGGACCGCTGTTGCGAGGGCGTTAGCCGCAACCGTACCAAAGATCAGAACTTGCCCAGCACCGGGCAGTAGGGCGAGGACGGTAGCTGCACCCAAAGATTCCGCCGCACCAAGAACCACTCCGCCAATGCCCCCCACAACAGCGCCGGTACGGGCAGAGTCAGCTGATTTATTACCAATGGTTTCTTGAACTTGAACGCCAGTAACAGGGGCTGCTTCGGAGCCTTCTTCAGCAGCACCTTTCGCAACAACTGACATTTGTGGCAAAGGAAAACCCTTGGACTTGAGAGCCTCAACGGCGGCTTCTAATTGAGCCTTAGAGGAAAATACACCTGCAGCGTGCTGGATAAATTCGTGATTGACCATATCTTGATTTCAGTTCCTTTTCGTTACTTTTAAACTGGAGTTTAGACTAGCAAGCTAAAAAAAGGCGTTCCCAAAGCAAGTCAGGAGCGCCTCAAGGCAG
>JAQCKL010000307.1 GCA_027592485.1 Cyanobacteriota bacterium | reverse complement strand
CGGCCTACGGCCACCCCTCCCCAGGAGGGGGCCTGCCAGTCAGGTTTTCTTAACCCGTACTCAAGTTGGGTAGGGCTGGGCAGTGAATGTACAGGTAGTTACCCCCATGGTGTTGAAGCGTCCAATCTTGGTGGGAGGACTGGGCCTGACCGCTAGCCTCTGGTTGCTGGGCGGCCTGCAAGAGGTGGTGGATGCAGGCACCCTGACCAGCGTTTTGATGCTGGGGGCTGGGGTGTGGTGGTGGCGCAAGCGATCGCCCCAACCGGCGCTGCAGATGCCAAAATCCGCCGCCCCCCAACGGGTAGAGCGAGACATGGTAGAAGCGGCGATCGCTAACCTCCAACCCGTGCTAGATCAGCTCACCACCGAAATTGACGCTGCCCTTGATACCGCTTGGGCATTACCAACCTGGCAAGACCGCCTCAATGCCTTTGCCCAGCGCCGCACCGATTTATGCGCCGCCTTAGATCGCACCACCCTCCAATTGGCCATTGCGGGCGCAGCCCGCACCGGCAAAACCCAGCTCCAGCAGTATCTCTCCCAGACTTGGATCCCTGGGCAATCCCAGGAAATCACCCTCACCACCCATGCCCTCACCCACGCGGCCACCCTTGAGGTCACGACCCTCACCCAAAATGCAGACACCGTTCTCTATGTGGTGGATGAGGATCTGACCGAATCGATCCTCGGGGATCTGAGCGCCTTGGTTATGACTGGGCAGCGGGTGTTGCTGGTGTTTAATAAGCAAGACCGCTATTTGCCCCAGGATCGCACCGCCCTGCTGGACCAAATGCGGGAGCGGTTGCAGACCTTGCCCCAACCGGTGGCATTGGCGGCGATCGCCGTATCCCCCCAAGCCATCAAAGTCCGCACCCATCAAGTCGATGGCGAGGTATTGGAACGGCTCGAAACCCCAGACCCAGAGGTAGCAGCCCTGACCCAGGTGCTGGACCAGTGGGTGACTGAATTGCCTCAATTGGTGGCCCAGACGGTGATGCGCCAAACCCACAACTTGCGCCAGGATTTGCAAACGGCATTGAATCAATTGCGGCGCGATCGCGCCCGTCCCCTCGTCGAGCAACTGCAGTGGACCGCCGCCGCTACCGCCTTTGCCAGCCCGGTCCCGTCTTTAGACCTTTTGGCCACCGTGGCCATTAACGGCCAGTTGGTGATGGATCTGAGCCAGGTGTACGAGCAGCCCTTGAACCTGGAGCAGGCCAAAACCGCTGCCGGTGCCCTGGCGGAATTGGTGGTGAAGTTGGGCTTAGTGGAAGCCTCCACCCAACTCCTGACCACCGCCCTCAAAAGCCATGCTGCCACCTTTGTGGTGGGCGGGACGGTGCAGGGGCTGAGTGCGGCTTACCTCACCCACATGACCGGGGAGAGCTTAATGGCCTATTTCGAGACCCGCGCCCTGCGGGGAGAGGCTGAGGCTCCGGTATCGGCAACGGCCATTGCCCAAGCCCTACAAGGGCTGGTGCAGACAACCCAGCAGAGCGATTTTCTCAAAGGGTTGGTCCAGCAGGGTATCCAGCGCTTCTCTAGCCCCCCCAAAAAACTGCCCGAAGGCACCACCCCCACCCTCGATCTCCCCACCGCTGCCCCGGTCCCCATGGCACAATCGGAGGCAGTGTCCTCATTAGAATCCGCTTGAGTGCCTTGACGGAACCGCCGACGTCCCCTGCCCCTACGCCCCCTGTAATTGCCTCCCCTACCGCTGCCGTTGGGGACAATGAACCGGTGCCCGGCCCACGGGCAAGCTGGTTTAAGCGGGTGCGCCGGGATTTGCGCAGCACCATGCAGCGGCAGACCACCGCCTTGCAGGGGGGCTTCACCCAGCCCGGTGCCGCCACCCAGCAAGCCGCCGTCAAGGCTGGGGTGGCCTCCCTCTCGGCCCTCGAAGCCCGGCTAGCCAACCCCCTACTGCGGATCGCTGTGTTTGGCCTGGTCAGTCGCGGCAAGTCGGCGGTGATCAATGCCCTGCTGGGGGAAGCGCTGCTGCCCACCGGCCCCCTCCATGGGGTGACCCGTTGGCCCCGCTCGGTCTATTGGCGACCCCCCATCGAAGCGGTCCACGATGGGGAAGACCTGCCCCAAATCGAGCTGATTGACACCCCTGGCCTCGACGAGGTGGAAGGGGAAGCGCGGGGGGAGATGGCCCAGGAAGTGGCCCACCAGGCGGATTTAATTCTCTTTGTGGTGGCGGGGGACATTACCCGCACCGAATATGAAGCCCTAGTGGACCTGCAAACCGCCCGCAAACCCTTGGTGCTGGTGTTCAACAAAATTGATCTGTACCCCGACACCGATCGCCAAGCCATTTTTGAGGCCCTCACCCATTTGTGGCAAACAGGGGGGCGGCCAGGGGATGGCCCAAATGTGGCCCTGTCGGTGGACGAGATTGTGATGGTGGCGGCGGCTCCGGCTCCCTTGCAGGTGCGGGTGGAATGGCCCGATGGCCGCATCACCCACGAATGGGAAACCCCCGCCCCAGACATTGCCCCGTTGAAAACCGCCCTGATTACCATTGCCCGCCAGGACGGCACCGCCCTGATCGCCCTCAATGCCCTGCGGGAAGCGGATCACCTAGAGACAGAACTGGCCCGCCGCTCCATGGCCCTGCACCAGGTCGATGCGGAAGCGCTGATTTTGAAGTTCGCTAAATACAAGGCGATCGCCGTCGCCTTTAACCCCATCGCTGGGCTGGATTTGGCTGGGGGGTTGGTCACCGACTTGGTGATGATTCGGTCCTTGGCCAAGCTCTATGGACTGCCCATTACCCAACATGAGACCCGTAAACTGTGGCGGGCGATCGCGAAAAGTACCGGCACGCTGCTGCTGAGTGAATTGGGCAGCGGCTTACTGATGGGGTTTGGCAAAAGTGCCGCCGCCGCCTGGAGTGTGTTTGACAGTGCGGCGGGGGGCAGTGCCCTGATTGGGGCGATGGCGACCCAAGCGGCGGCGGCGGGCTACGGCACCTATGCGGTGGGCAAGGCCGCGCAACTGTATCTGGAGCGGGGCTGCACCTGGGGACCGGAGGGGGTGAAGGTGATGATGCAGGACATTCTCAGCCAAATCGACACCGACTCCACCGTCTCCCGCCTACGCCAAGAAATTGAAGCGGAAATCAACGCGGCCTTGGGCACTTAGCCCCGCTCAGGAATTCGTTAGAATCACTGCCAGAGCGGACTAGCTTGGCACAGTTCAACGGGCGAGATCCCCCCTAGCCCCCCTTGTCAAGGGGGGTGGCGCTAGCCGGGGGGATCGAAATTTGTCGGTTGTATTCAGTGTCTTCAAGAAGCCAGATCTAACGCCGCAACTATCCTGTCTCCCATCACCCATGCAGTATCGCCGCTTTGGTCGCACCGAACTCGCCATGCCCGTCTTCTCCTGTGGGGGCATGCGCTACCAGCATTCCTGGCAGGATGTCCCCCCCTCCGACATCCCCCGCAAAAATCAAGAGAATCTAGAGGCCACCATCCGTCGTTCTCTGGAGGTGGGCATTAACCACATCGAGACGGCGCGGGGCTACGGCACCTCAGAAGTGCAGTTGGGCAAGGTGCTGCCCAAGTTTCCCCGCGACCAGCTGATCGTGCAAACCAAGGTCTCCCCCAAGCCCGACCCGGAGGAATTTCGCCGCAATCTGGAGCAGTCCCTCGGGAATATGCGCCTCGACTACATCGATCTGCTGGGCATCCACGGCATCAACACCGCTGAGTTGCTTGAATACACCCTCCGCCCTGGGGGCTGTCTGGATGTGGCCCGTGAATACCAGCGCCAGGGCCGCATTCGCCACATTGGTTTCTCGACCCATGGCCCCACAGCGGTGATTCAGCAGGCGATCGAGACCGACCAGTTCGACTATGTGAATCTGCACTGGTACTACATCAATCAAGACAACTGGCCGGCGATCGCCGCCGCCCAGCGCCATGATGTGGGGGTGTTCATCATCAGCCCGTCGGACAAGGGTGGCCATCTGTACAGTCCACCCCAAAAGCTGGTGGATCTCTGCGCGCCGCTGAGCCCGATGGTGTTCAACGACCTGTTTTGCCTCAGTCATTCCCAGGTCCATACCTTGAGTCTGGGGGCGGCCCGTCCCTCTGACTTTGACGAGCATCTCAAGGTGATTCCCCTGTTGGATCAAGCCCAGGCGGTCTTGCCGCCGATCTTGGCGCGGCTGGAACAAGCGGCGGTGGAAGCCCTCGGCGCTGACTGGCTCCGCACCTGGAAGCTCGGACTCCCTAGCCACACCGAAACCCCTGGCAATATCAACATCCCGATGATCCTCTGGCTCCGCAATCTGATGGAGGCCTTTGACCTAGAGGAATACGCCAAGGCCCGCTACAACCTCCTGGGAGGCGGTGGCCATTGGTTTCCGGGGGAAAAGGCGACGCAGTTGGGGGCGGTGGATATTCAGGGGGCGATCGCTCGGAGTCCCCATTGCGATCGGATTCCAGCGCTGTTAGCGGAAACCCATGCGCGGTTGGCAGGGGAAGCGGTGCAGCGGTTATCGAGTTCGTAACGAGCGTCTGATTTCAACGGGTGGGTAGTGCAGTGAACGCTCACCATTAAGCCTGATAAACGGCGTGGCCATTACGGTGGCGCTACGTTAGCGATCTCGATTCAGGCTAAATACCGCTGGCATTGTGCGGCAACTACTGGGCCTTTAAAAACTGATCAAACTCCCGCAGGGCAACACTGGAACCGGCAGTCCAGGCCCGCTCTACATAGGCGGGCAGCAACGTGATCACATCCACCGTTGGGAAGGTGGGGCTGGTGGTGCGGGCTTCGTAACCGGCTGGCGTCAGCACATACACCCCCAAACGCCCCTGTCGATAAATCCACACTTCGGGGACGGCCAAGGTTTGGTAAATCTCTAAATCGGTCAGTGAGGTGAGGTCCATCTCAATGGCAAGATCCGGGGGCGGATCGGTGGCTAAATCGATCCGGTCTTTGCCTAAGATGGCCCGCCAGTTTTGGATGTAGAAACAGGCATCGGGTTCGGCCCCAGCCGTCTGGAGACGCTTGAGGGTGACCGGATCAAAGCCATGCCAATCTCGGTTTTGATGGCGCAGTAAGGCGGTGACCAGATCAGCCAAGGTACGACTGCGATTACCGTGACCAGCCAGAGGAGCCATGAGAGAAATTGATTGGGTATGGGCGTTGAAGCGGATTTTGATGGCGGCATCGTCGCGGCGACTGGCCAGCAGGGTTTCGTAGTCGGCCCAAGCTTGGTAGCGTAGGGTAACTTCGCTGCCGGGGGGCAGCTGAATGTGCTCTGGGCTAATGGTTAACATCATCACGAGCCTTAATTGCTGGCATTGTGTCCTTGTTCTGATTGTGACCCATTGACCCGCTTTCTTCTGTGGTTCCCAGTCTCTGCACTGGGAACATCTGATGGGGCTCTGCCTCGACCTTTACAGGGATGGCTCACCAGACGGAGCCTGGAAGCCGGAAAAACTGTAGGTTGGCATCAAGCGCAGTACGACAAAGTTGGGACTGGTGATTCGGGGGGCGATCGCTAGCAGTCCCCATTGAGATCGGATTCCAGCGCTGTTAGCGGAAACCCATGCGCGGTTGGAGGGGGAAGCAGTGCAGCGGCTATCGAGTTCTTGAGGGTACTACTCTAGGTCACCAAAGCGATCGCGATACTTCGCCAACAGCGCCTCGGCAGATTCAGCCCGCTGCTCTGCCGCTTTGGCTCGCTGCTCTAATTCCAACGTGGTGAGAAACTTGCCCCCGTCAGGGCGGTACAGTTCTAGCTCGGTTTCCCCCAAGACAAAGCGGATCTGTAGTTGGGGGCTAACCCATCCGTCCATCTCCTCAACGGCAACGAGTCGGCCCTGCCAACGGCACCAGCCTGAGAGTTCAATGTCATCGGGGTCATATAGCCGTCGCCACTTAGGTTAAGACGTTACCACCTTGAGAACGTGCTCCATCGCATCTCTTAA
>JAQCKL010000306.1 GCA_027592485.1 Cyanobacteriota bacterium | reverse complement strand
GGATGCAGATGTTCCATCAACCACGATCCTAGCTATTAAGCCTGGATAGACCCTGGGACACTTACCATTTAAGGCACCTAATTTATTAAAAAGTTTGGCAGGAAAAGTGGTTGCTTCTCACAAAAAACTTATTGCACGAGGGCGTGCTGATTCATTCTCCCAACTATGGAATCAATATTCAAGCTCTGACAACTAAATTCAATCCGACTTGCGTGGAGCGATAGCGCAACCCAACACACTACAACGCAAATCAACGTTGGGTTTCATTCCATTTCACCCAACCTACGCAAACTTCATCCACCGCTTTCTTCCTGCTTCACCATTGCTTCCAGTTCCCTCAAAAGGCTGGGCAAGCTGTGCTGAACTGTGTCCCAAACAATATCCAGATCAATTCCAAAATATTCATGGGCCAATCGATTTCGCATACTGATGATGTCAATCCAAGGAATGTGTGGATACCGGTCACGCAACGCCTGGGTTAACTTGCCTGCCGCCTCACCGATAATTTCTAGTTCCTTGACCACCGCCAGTTGCAGCATGCGGTCATTCGTCAAATCTTCTTTGCGCTTGTGGCTAACAAACGAGATCGCCTCCCGTGCGGCATCTTGCATATGTTTCAGGCGAGTCAAGTTATCAATCGCCATATTGAACTAGAGCCTCAGCGAGAACGCGATCTCTAATATAGGGACTCAACTCCGCTGGCGTGTGCAAATCCACCTTGCGTCGATCTAACACCGGAGACAACTCCCGTTCAATTCGTCCCATGTCGAATAGCGTCACAATCGCATTCGGGACAAACTCCACCAGACAATCCACATCACTGTCTGAGCGAAAGTCATCCCTCAGCACCGAGCCAAAGAACGAAAACCTGCGAATTTGATTCTGCTGACAAAATGCTGCCAGCGTTTCTAAGGAAAACTCAATTGGGAGTAAAGAGGTGGTCATCATAGGGCAAAAATCCTATAGCCATCATACCGAGCCTCCCGACAAACCGCCCGCAGCAGCTTGATATTTGCCCGATCATGGAATAGCGATCACCGCTGATACGTAACCAGTGTGAAAAAATAGGCTGCGGCAAAGAGGTGCGATCGCCCTAAAATCGGCAAACGTGCCAGAATTGAAAGCATGAGCACTGCAGACACCATCTACGAACTCGTCAAGACCTTGCCAGAAGAGCAGGCCAGTCTGGTGCTGGTATTTGTCGAGTTTTTACGTCAGCGATTCCGATCCATTTCACCCGAGCACCCGCAAGCCCTCTCCCACTACTTTGGTGTTCTCCAAGATTCTCCCAACTTCAACGAAGACCCCATCGAGATCCAGAGAGCCATGAGAAGTGAGTGGGAGTAAATTTCTACTCGATACCAACTTTGTGATCGGCTTGCTCAAAGGCAACGAGCAAATCCAGAATATTTTGTGCGATCGCACTGTTGCGATTGATGCCTGCGCCTACAGCTTCATCACCCGCATAGAACTTCTAGGTTTTCCTGCCATCACAGAATCCGAAATTCAAGGCATCACAAAGCTGCTCAGTATGCTGCAGTATCTGCCGATGAACCAAGAAATCGAAGACAGCACCATTCACATCCGCCGTCATTACAAACTCAAAATCCCGGATGCCATCATTGCCGCCACGGCAAAAGTTAATCGTTTAGAACTCTTGACGCTAGATCAGCAGCTCGCTCACCATATGGCTGCGATTATGGATTAGCCCAAAACGATTGCTGTGAACGCTCACCACATTAGATCGCCGATATTCCATTGACTCAGAAGCTCTGGTCGGTTCCGCTCCACCCAACCGACTGACGCCCCAGCAACCCATTGAATCGATGGCATCAAATCGCTTAACGTAGGACAAGTAATCTATTTGCTGCCCTTGAGGCAACCCGTATCTTTAAGGTGAAATCCGCGATCGCGCCTTGCGCTGGGGAAGCGCGATCGCCCAAACTATTTTCCCCAAACATCAAGATGGAGGAATAGAAACGATGAAATTAACAGAAGCAGATGCAGATCTGTTCCTTGACCTGACATGGTCACTACAATTCTTCGTCAATAACGAGTTGCAGATCATTCCAAACGTCCGCACCCGTGAAGATTACACCGATTTGCCAACAGCAGAAAAAATTAAAATCAGAGCAAAAATCTATAGTCAACCTGAATTAATAGATCGCTATATCTCTGCCAATCCAGACGAGCTAAACAACGAGCATCTGACTATCGTCAAGCAATGGCAGAATTTTGTGGAAGGCAATTTTTATATAGAACGATTTTTGAAAGGCCACACCATATTTATTGGCGAAGATAAAGTTTACGGCGTCTTAGGCTTGCATGAGGGAATTGATCAGTTCTATCTCAAAAGCCATCTGCCCGTCTATGTGAAAGCAGTCCTGCTTCCCTTTCGGGGGATCATTGTTTATGACGGGCTCATGCAGGGCTACAACGTCTTCTTTGGGGGCGGCATCAAAAGATCCCTAAAAGAAACGTATATGCAGGCCAAACAAAATGACAAGATTATTACGGCCCTAGGAGAACGGAAAGCCCTGCAGAAAACCACGAAGACCAAAACAGTCCAGAAAGATTGGTCTCAGGAAATCGAACAGATCCTCTCAATCTCTAAGAAGCTAAAGGGTGGCAATGGGCAGCCCATGATTAACAGCCCCGTATTCAGTTTGGTTAAAGCCAGCATTGAGCTGGCCAATACAGCCCTGACAGATCCATCTGACTTCAGTGCCCTCTTAAAAGACCTTAAAAAAGTAGAAAGAGCCGCCAGCAAAGTTGAAACAACCCTGTATCGCATGGACTAAATGGTTTGTGCCACATTCCAGCTATTGGCTGCTAAAACGCCCCACCTGAATCCGCTCGATCCCCGCCACCCCCTGCCCGACCTGGTTGAAAATCGCCTGTAGCTTTTCGGCCCCATCCACAATTCTGGGAGCCGGGCGACTGCAATAACTGTTGGCATCCATCGCCCAGAAATTATGGTTTTGCACCGCCCGCAATGCCCTAAAGTCCGGCTTAGCGGTCAGTTGCTGGGCAAGCTCGACATTCCCCTCTAAGCCATAGCCACAGGCGATCGAGATAATCACATCAGGATCCCGAGCCTGGATATCCTGCAGCGTACAACGCCCCGAATCCACCCCCACCTGGCCAATCACATCAATGCCCCCCGCATTGGCCACCATCTCCGGCACCCAATGCCCCCCATAAAAGAACGGATCCGGCCATTCCAGCATCAGCACCCTGGGTTTGGTGGTTGGTTGTGTGGTTTGGAGCTGTTGCCAACGGCGCTCTAAGGTTTCCCGCAATTGGGCCGCTATCGGGGCCGATCCCGTCGCCTGGGCCACTTGGTCAAGATCCCTTAAAATCCCGGCAAAATTCTGGGCCGACAGCGACAGCACCTGCACGTTCTCAGCGACAACCTCAGGCAAGAACATCATTGTGGCTTGCACCGTCCCAGCATTGACCGCGCAGACATCACAGAGCCCCTGGGTGATGATCAGATCAGGCTGGAGGGTTTGGAGTAAATCCCCATCGATTTGATACAGGGCCTCCCCCCGGCGAATGGCTTCGGCCACCGCCTGATCGATCTGATGGGCAGAGACATCATGGGGAATAAGGCTGCTGGTAATTTTGGGTCGAGTGGTCACCTCAGGGGGGAAGTCACATTCATGGCTCACCGCCACGAGGGAACCTTGGAGACCCAGGGCACAGACGATTTCTGTGGCGCTGGGCAATAGGGTCACAATGTTCATGGCGGCCCTATTGCTCTAGCTCTTGCAGGATCTGCCCCAAGCGTTCTTGGGCTTCCCCATAGGCTTCCCAGTCTCCCTTTTGCAGGGCGGCTTGCCCTGCGTCATAGGCTTCCACCGCTGCCTTGATGCGGCCTTCGAGTTCTGGGGACAGCGTCGGGGTATCCGCTGTCGTTGGGCCTGGGGCAGCCGTTGCCCCAGGATCTATTGCCGCTGCCCCCCCAGTCTCCCCAGTAGGGGCCTCAGCCTCGGCGGTCTCGGCAGGGCGAGCCCCAAAAATCGTACTCAGGGCATCATCTAGGGTTTCACCCATAACCACCTGGTTGTCGTAGGCCACAATGATCCGCTTCAGCTCAGGCAGTTCCCCCTGCTCCGCCCGCAGGTACACCGGTTCCACATAGAGCAATGACCGCTTGATGGGAATCACCAGTAGGTCCCCTCGAATCACCCGCGAGCCTTCTTGGCTCCAGAGGGTGAGTTGTTGGGAAATTTCGGGGGTTTGGTCAATGCGGGCCTCCATTTGGCTGGGGCCGTAGACCAACTGCTGTTTGGAGAATTTATAGAGCAGCAACTTGCCATATTCGTCCCCATCGGATCGGGCCGATAGCCAGGACACCATGTTGTCCTTATTCACCGGGGTGAAGGGCATGATCGCGATGAACTCTTCTTCCTCCGCCTCGGGCAGCCGCATGATCGTGTAGTACGGCTCCATCTGCACCTGTTCTTTCTCATAGACCTGCAGCGGGAACCGCCACAAATCTTCCCGGTTGTAAAACACCTCTGGATTACCCATGTGGTAAGTGCGGTACATCTGGGACTGGATTGTAAACAGATCGTGGGGGTAGCGGATGTGCGATCGCACCGCCTCGGGCATGGTGTCGGCCCCCTGGAATAGATCGGGGAAGATCTTTTGGTAGGTGGCCAGGATCGGATCGCGGCTGTCCATCACGTAGAATTCCAGGCTGCCATCGTAGGCATCGACAACCACCTTGACCGCATCGCGGATGTAGTTGGTGCCTCGGCGGGCAATCGCGGCGATCGCATCTTTACCTAAGATCGCATCCACATCATTACTGCGTCTCAACGGCTCGGAATAGGGATAGCGATTGCTGGTGGTGTAGCCATCCAAAATCCACTTCAGCCTGCCGTCAATAATGGTCACATAGGGGTCGCTATCGTAGTCCAGAAAGGGGGCGATCTGCCGCGCCCGCCGCACCACGTTGCGGTAGTAGTGAATCCGCGACTCCCCAGTGAAATAGTTGGAAATCAGGGTTTTGAAGTTGCCCAGGTCATAGGCATAGGCCAGCCGTCGCCCAAAGGACCCCATCGGTACGCCCCCAGCTCCGTCGTAGCGATTCACCGCATTTTCATTGGCCAGGGGATAGTCAAACTCGTCGGTGCTCGTCCCCGTAAACATGTAAGAGTTGGTGGCCTCGCCGTAATAGATCCGGGGTTGGGTGATCTCCAGATCGACATTGGACTCCGGCGGAATGTTTTTGATCATCAACTCCGGCAAACCATCGCGGGTGAAGCGATTCACCGGGCTCATCACCACCCCATAGCCATGGGTAAACTTGAGCCGTTGATTCACCCAGGTTTGGGCCTCCGGCGGGGCTTCGGTATAGTCCAGCTCTCGGGCGGCGAGCATCACCTGACGGTAGTCGTCGTCAAGGGTGTAGCGATCGATGTCCACATCCTGGAAGCGGTAATAGGACCGAATTTCTTGGAGTTGGCGGTAGGTACTCAGTAAGGGCCGATAGTCCCAGAGGCGAATGTTATCGACGGTGGACGCATTTTCGGTGAGGTCGGCGCGGGTGAGGGTGGCCTCTGCCGGGAAGGCTTCACTCTGTACCTGCTCTAACCCGTAGGCAGCGCGGGTAAAGGCAATGTTGTGCTCAATGTAGGGGCGCTCTTTGACCAGTTCATTGGGGGCCACTAAAAACTGCTGCTGAAACCAGGGATAGATACCGTTTATCAGGATCAACACCCCTAGGTAGAACCCCATTCCCACCATCGGCAACCAAAACCCACTACGCCACAGAGCAATGATGAAGAGGAGCGCCACGGAGAGGGTGACAAAGGCCATCATCCAATGGGCGTGGAGCCGGGCATGGACGTCGGTATACCCCGCCCCAAACACCACTCCGCTCGGGGAAAACAAGAGTTCGTAACGCTCCAGGTAAAATCCGGCGGCGATCACCACGGCCAA
>JAQCKL010000305.1 GCA_027592485.1 Cyanobacteriota bacterium | reverse complement strand
TACGGCAACTGCTTTGGGGTGCCGACGGGGGGGGGTGAGGTCTATTTTGACGCCACCTACAGCGGTAATCCCTTAGTGAATGCCATGGCCATGGGGCTGATGGAAACCTCAGAGATTGTCAAATCTGGGGCCTCAGGGGTGGGCAACCCGGTGCTATACGTGGGCTCGACCACGGGCCGGGATGGCATGGGGGGAGCCAGCTTTGCCAGTGCCGAACTCAGCGATGCCTCCATGGACGATCGCCCCGCTGTGCAGGTCGGTGATCCGTTCTTAGAAAAATCCTTAGTCGAAGCCTGCCTGGAAGCCTTTAAAACCGGCGCGGTGGTGGCCGCCCAAGACATGGGTGCGGCGGGCATTACCTGTTCCACCTCCGAGATGGCCGCCAATGGTGGGGTGGGCATTGATCTGGACTTAGACAAGATTCCGGTGCGGGAAACGGGGATGGTGCCCTACGAGTATCTGCTGTCGGAATCCCAAGAGCGGATGCTGTTTGTGGCCGAAAAGGGCCGCGAGCAGGAGCTAATCGATATTTTTGAGCGCTGGGGCCTCAAGGCCGTGGTGGCTGGCACGGTGATTGCCGAACCGATCGTGCGGATTCATTTTCAGGGGGCGATCGCCGCCGAGATTCCAGCCAGTGCCCTGGCTGAAGATACCCCCCTCTATCCCCGAGAGCTGCTCACGGAGCTGCCCGACTATGTGCAGCAGGCCCGGCAATGGTCGGAGGCGGCCCTGCCACCCGGCTCTCCCCAGGGCTTGGGTGAGGGCTCTGAGCAACAATCGTGGGACACCGTCTTGCTGACGCTGTTGGATAGTCCCACCATCGCCTCCAAAGCTTGGGTTTATCGTCAATATGACCATCAGGTGCAAAACAACACGGTGATGCTCCCTGGCGGGGCCGATGCGGCGGTGGTGCGGTTGCGACCGTTAGAAGGCCCCCACGTTGCTAAACATGGCCATACGCGCAAAGGTATTGCCGCCACCGTAGATTGCAACGCCCGCTATGTTTACCTCGATCCCTACGAAGGCGCTAAGGCTGCCGTGGCCGAGGCCGCCCGCAACCTCAGTTGCGTTGGGGCTGAACCCTTAGCCGTGACCGACAACCTCAACTTTGGGAGCCCCGAGAAGCCGATTGGCTATTGGCAACTGGCCGAAGCCTGTCGCGGCATCGCCGATGGATGTCGTGTTTTTGACACCCCTGTTACCGGCGGCAATGTCTCGCTCTACAACGAAACCCTTGATAATGAGGGGCGACCCACCCCGATTTACCCCACGCCAGTGGTGGGTATGGTCGGACTCGTCACGGATGTCAGTCAGGTTTGTGGCCAGGGTTGGCAACAGCCAGGGGATGCCATTTACCTCTTGGGGCTGACCCCAGCCCAAGGTTTAGTTGCCCCAGAGGCGGTCACCTTGGGGGCCTCGGAATATTTGACCGTAGTCCACAACACGGTCGCCGGTCGTCCCCCTCGGGTGGATGAGGATTTAGAAAAAGCCGTCCAAACAGCCTGCCGAGAGGGCATTCGCCAGGGTTGGATCAGCTCTGCCCATGACAGCGCTGAGGGGGGCCTAGCGATCGCCCTAGCCGAAGCCTGTATCAGCGGTCAACTCGGCGCGACCCTGCAGCTAGCCGTTGAGTCGGCCCCTGACTTGCGCTGGGATCGGCTGCTGTTTGGGGAAGGGGGAGCCCGGATCTTGGTCTCCGTACCCGCTAGAGCGATCGCCCCCTGGGAAAGCTATTTGACTGAAAGTTTGGGCGATCGCTGGCAATATTTGGGCCAAGTCAGCGGCGATGGGCAACTGACCCTGGCCCTGGCCTCAGGAGAGACCTTAATCGCCACGGCGGTTGAACGACTAGAGCAGGCTTGGAGTCAAGCTTTAGAGCGCCGCCTCAACCCTAGAGGGTAGTCCTACCAGGGCAACAGGGAATGATAGGATCACGATATTAAGAGAAAATTAAAAGCCCACCGTAGGTTCCTTTTAAGACCTCGTTGTCCCAAGGGGGTACGCTTTATGATGTTTTGTGTACTGATGCTTGGGCTAATGAGTTAAGCATCGTTCTGTTTTAATCCAGACTTTTACCGTTGTGACCCGCCCCAGTTCCTGGAGCCTACCCCCCAATGAACGTGCGATCGTCTTCTCCTGTCACGGCTTCCCAAGCGACCACCCAGGTGGATAAACCTGAAGAATCCTGTGGGGTATTTGGCATTTATGCCCCCAGCGCAGAGGTGGCGGCCCTCACCTACTTTGGGTTGTTTGCCCTGCAGCATCGGGGCCAAGAATCGGCGGGGATTGTCACCTTTGATCAGGGTGAAATTCACCAGCACAAAGCGATGGGACTGGTCTCCCAAGTCTTTGATGATGAAATCCTCAAAGAGATGCCGGGACAAATGGCGGTTGGACATACCCGCTACTCCACCACCGGTTCCAGCCATCTTGTCAATGCCCAACCGGTCATTGTTGAAACCCGTTTGGGTGCCTTAGCAGTGGCCCATAACGGTAATTTGGTCAATGCCCTGGACCTCCGAGAAGAGCTGGTCAAAGCCGGTCATGACTTTGCCAGTACTGCCGACACCGAATCTTTAGCCCATGCCTTAGCCGACGCGGTCGCTGACGGTCGGGGCTGGGTCGAGGGGGCAATCTCCGCCTTTAAGCGCTGCGAAGGGGCATTTAGCCTGGTGATTGGCACCCCCACCGGGCTGATCGGCACTCGCGACCCCCACGGCATTCGGCCCCTGGTCTTAGGAATCTTGGGCGATAACCCGGACAAAGAAGACGGCCCCGCCCAATACGTACTGGCCTCTGAGACCTGTGGCCTCGATATTATTGGCGCACACTACGTTCGGGATATTAAACCAGGGGAGCTGGTATGGATTACCGATAGCGGCCTCAGCTCGGTGCAGTGGGATAACCAGGCCGAACGAAAGCTCTGTGTGTTTGAGATGATCTACTTCTCCCGCCCCGATAGCCTGGTCAACGAAGAAACCCTCTACAGCTATCGCCAACGGCTAGGGCATCAACTGGCCAAAGAATCACCTGTGGATGTGGATATGGTGATAGCGGTCCCCGATTCGGGAGTGCCCGCCGCGATCGGCTTTGCCCAAGGGGCAAAGCTACCCTACGCCGAGGGCTTGATTAAAAACCGCTACGTGGGCCGCACCTTTATTCAGCCCACCCAATCCATGCGAGATGTGGGCATTCGCATGAAGCTAAACCCCCTCAAGGACGTACTAGCGGGAAAACGAATCCTGATTGTGGATGATTCGATTGTGCGGGGCACCACCAGTCGCAAGATTGTTAAAGCCCTACGGGATGCTGGGGCCACAGAAGTACACATGCGGATCTCATCACCACCCGTGACCCATCCCTGCTTTTATGGCATTGATACCGACAATCAAGATCAGCTCATTGCCGCCAATTTATCCATCAAAGATATTGAAGCCCAAATAGGCGTTGATTCCTTAGCCTATTTGAGCTGGGAAGGCATGTTGGAAGCGACCCATCAAGATCCCAGTAGCTTCTGCTCTGCTTGCTTTACAGGCAATTACCCGATCGATATTCCCGAACCCTTTAAGCGTGAAAAACTCCAGTTTGAGGATACGGTGACAACGGTATAAGCCTGAGAAATCAGTCATCGTCAAATGGGTTAGGGTTCTTGAGAATCATTGGCCTGAGACTGGGCTACCAAATGGGCATAGCTACTCGCCGTCTGGTGCATACGGGGGTGCAAGAGCCGTGCGACCGGCATATTGCCCTCTAGGTGTTCCTGGGCAATGCTGTTGACATCTTCAGGGGTGACCTGGCAGTACCAAGTATTGTCGGGCATCACCCGAACCGTTGGCCCTGAGCCGCACTGACCCTGGCATTCACTGCCGCTAACCCGGAGGTGGGGGGCACGATGCTTCTCAAACGCTGCCAATACCTGCTCAGAACCACTGCGAATGCAGGAGCGATATTGACAAACGGTCACAAGCCTTCGTTTGGGGGAATCAACTGGGGAATCAGCCATGATGGCAAAACAATGGGGACGATCAAGCAGGACCATTCCAACCTAACAAGTTTGCTGGGGATTTTGCCGGTACTGGCGTGGGGAAAGTCCTGAACCTGACCTGAACTTTTCTGACTTTTTCCGGCTCGACGGGACTGGTATGGATTGCGATGCTAAAGAAGTCAACAGCACTATCTCGGGCTGTTGAGGTTGTCTTTATTACAAAAGCCATGCAAACTCCCTTGGTGCTTTCATCTACGCTGCTCGAATGTCCCAGTTGCGGTAAACACACCGTCGTTAGCCCCCATGAGGGCGCTTACCACTGTTTGAGCTGTGACTTTGTCCGCAACTTTAATCCGGTTACTGAGCCCATGCCCAAAGAGGAAGGGGGCTTGGGGGCCATGCTGTTTGCCAGTGTGGGCTTTTTACTAACGGTTGCGCTAATCTTATGAATACAGCTTCTACCTCTACAGCGCTGAATTTAAGTGAGCACCCTTGTTTATGGGTGCCAGTTTGAGTAAGTATTGTTCTACGCCCATCATCTGCAGTGTGCATCAGATCTGAGTGACTTAGCCATTGCCGTTAGTTTCGCAATAGCAAGCACTGCATAGCCTTGGAGGCTGATAGCCGGCAGAGATAGGGTTGAGAACTTCGCAAACCGCAGCATAGTCCAACCGTTATCTCCGATTGCCCTCAGCGGTGTTGAGTTGAAGCAACGAGTCATGTTCAATCTGTGAGGCCCATATTCGCTTGATCCAGTTCGGACAAGACTGCGTGCTGCCCTAGGGGATCAGAGCGATCCTAGCTGTCCTAGGCAAAGGGGCCAGCACTATAAGTGGCACGTATGGGTATGCATCCCTGGATGAGCCCAGTCATACCCTTCTATACCATTGCAATTTGGTTCTGTTTTTATCGTGCTGTGATGATCTCATACGGGAATAACCCATCATGAATCTGTTCAAAACGCTGCGCAATTTAGGGGAGGAGGACGCTAACTTTTTTGAGGCTATGCTGCCATTGGTCTGGGGAGCCGGTTCGATCGAGCAACAAACTGAGCAGGCCCTATTGGCCAGGGTGACGGACCCGATTGGCCCTGGACGGCTAGGGCATGTGCAGTTTCAAGGCACCCAATGGCGGGCGCGATGCGATCAGTCGATTACCATTCCGGTGGGCGCGACGGTACGGATTTGAGATCGCCGCCACAGCACCATATTGGTTGTGGAGCCGGTGGCGACTGTGACATTCCAATAAGGAATATTGGGTCGCCGGGGAAAACAGTATAAAGGAATACAAAATAGAGGGTGGTGGGGCAGTACTTCCGTTCACGCTGCAACGGATGTCCCCCACCCTGAATCCGAGGTGACCCATGCCCCTTCAACTGTCTACCCTTGCGCCGAGGCCGACCTTCTCAGACGTCGGTTTCGAGCCTGCAACAACCCGGAAATCCGCCCCTTTAGCCGCAGGGCAATGGGTGCAGGTCTTAGATTTACCGAATCCTTTCAGTAGCAATCAAGCGCTCTTGCTCTGTCCCTGCGGTCCAGATCAATGGGTCACGTGGGTACCTGATCATGGCGAGGCTGTATTGAGTCGCCGACAATTTACAGGGCTGACCTAAATTACAGGGCGTTTTGGCTAGACTCACCCACGGCAGTACTGGAGAAAACTGTTGACATCATTGCCTTGGCCAAAATCTTGGGTGGCATAACCCTCTCCTCCCGCCATCACCCGCCATTGAATCAGCGTTAGTGCTGGGGACAGTAGCGCCGGATGGATAAATGCATCCTCCCCCAGGGGATCATTGCCCCAACCACGGGTGATGGTGAGTTGACATGCCTGCATCTCTACCGTTGTGTAGGCCCATTCACCGCTATCTTGATGGATCCAGTTCCCTTCAAGGCTGCCAAACGGCTGGTATAGCCGTCGCCACTTAGGTTAAGACGTTACCACCTTGAGAACGTGCTCCATCGCATCTCTTAA
>JAQCKL010000304.1 GCA_027592485.1 Cyanobacteriota bacterium | reverse complement strand
CGACCCAACAGACGCGCCCCTGGCTGGATCGCATTCAGAAGTGGCGGCAAGATCACCCCCTCACCGTACCCACCTACGCGGATGTATTGTCCCCCCAAGAGGTAATTGTCGAGCTGGGCAAACAAGCGCCCCAGGCCTTCTACACCACCGATGTGGGTCAGCATCAAATGTGGGCTGCTCAGTTTTTGAAAAATGGCCCCCGCCGCTGGATTTCTAGCGCGGGGCTCGGCACCATGGGCTACGGCTTACCCGCTGCCATGGGCGTCCAAGCAGCCCTGCCCGATCAAACCGTCATTTGCATCAGCGGCGACGCCAGCTTCCAGATGAACCCTCAAGAACTGGGAACCCTGGCCCAATATGGCCTCAAGGTCAAAACGGTGATCATCAACAATGGCTGGCAAGGCATGGTGCGTCAATGGCAGCAGGCTTTTTTCGGCGAGCGCTATTCCTCTTCCAACATGGAGTTGGGCATGCCTGACTTTACGATGCTTGCCCAGGCCTATGGGGTCAAAGGCATGGTAGTAACCACCCAAGCAGAACTTTGGGCCGGGGTCGCCGAAATGCTGGCCTATGACGGGCCAGTCTTGATGGATGTCCGGGTCCGTAAGGATGAGAACTGCTATCCCATGATTGCGCCGGGCCAGAGTAACGCCCACATGTTGGGGCTCTCGCAGCCAGGGGAAGCCTCCTAAAGCATAAGCATTGCCGCTTATACACATCCCTGGTTCGGTCTCTAAGGCGGTTTCCAGGAAGGAATTTACCGGTGTTGTGGTGGGTCTTTTGCCCACCCTCTGCCGATCGCCCCTCGACCAACCCATTTCCCCATCCGTGTTATTCAGTCGGTTATCCGGCAGGTTAGGACATCCACAAGAGGTGCCCCTACGTCGGTTATCGCGAAACGTAACGCACCATAGCCCGGTATTGAAGACTGATGCATAAGCGGTAGCCGACCCACCCCGGCCCTCCCTTGGAGGAGACCCACCCCGGCCTACGGCCACCCTTCCCTTGGAGGAGACCCACCCCGGCCTACGGCCACCCCTCCCTTGGAGGGGATATTTCAGTCAGATTTTCTTTTGGCGAAAAGCTTGCTGGGATCAGCCCGCCACGCTAGCATGGCCCGTAATCTAGCGTGGCCTGATGTGATTTCCCCCTAGGGATAGGGTTAAGGCTCGCCTCTTTGATTCAGGAGTGTGGAATGTCCGTGCCGTTACCGATTGAGCCGTCTGTTGCTCCGACCCAATTCTCCTCTGCGCAGTCTCAACCTCAATCACGCCGTCGAGACTCTAGTTCCAAACGGGTTAGGCGGCCTGCAGTAACGGTCGTTCAAGCATTACCCAAAGCCAAGCGGCCCCTTTGGCTAAAGCTCCTCATCGGTCTGCAGACCCTATCCACTGGCCTGGCCATGGGTACAGTGGGCGTCACCCTCGCGGTATATGGTTTGACGGTACAAGCCGATCGTCGGTTAAATACCACCACAGCGACCCTGCGTCAGCTCCAACATCAAGAGCAGCAACTCACCTCTGCCAAAGCAGTTTTGCAGTATCATCTGGCTCAAGATGCGGTAGACGAGCAAGTTGAGGCTCCTAAAAAGAATGTCATTTTTCTAGATCCCGAGATCGCACCGACCCCCTCACCGGCAGAACGTGCCACTCCAGAAACCGCACCACCGCCCTTGCCGTCTAGCCCCATGGGATACTAACTGCCTCGCGATCTGTCCTAAGTTCCGAAACCATGATTGTCCTTGCCCCATAGCTGATGCGCCACCGAACGGCTTTTTCTGATCTGCCAGCGCCAATCCGGCCCCGGAGATCGCGCCCTAAGCGCCGACCTCAACAGTTTCAGGCCTCTCCCCAACGGCGATCGCGACTGATTTGGTTGCTGCTGATGGTGGCAGCCTGTTTGCTGCTGACCCGCTTGGCCTATCTGCAGCTCCTGCAAGGGGATACCCTGCACGAGATGGCCCGCCAGCAACAGGTCCGTCCGGCGCTCCTCCCGTTAGCTCGCCGCCCCATTACCGATCGCCAAGGTAATTTACTCGCCGTTGACCGCACCCTATACACCCTGTACGGACACCCCATGCTGTTCCGACAGGCTCCGGGGGTCGTGGCGCAGAGCTTGGCACCGGTCTTAGATCAACCGGCGAATCAGCTGTCGGCATTACTGCGCCAGCAAGACACGGGCCTGCGCTTGGCCGAGGGGCTCACCGAGGACACCGCCCGGCAGATTCGGCGCTTACGGCTGGATGGCCTAGAGCTGATTCCCCAGCAGCAGCGGTTTTATCCCCAGCAAGAGTTATTCGCCCAAACGGTCGGTTTTGTGGATATCGAGGGCAATGCCAAAACGGGCTTGGAAATGACTGAACAGCGCCGTTTGACCGTCCCTCAGTCGGCAACCTTGCCTGATCTGGATGCGGTTTTACCGGTCTCTAATCTCCAAACCAAGACGCCGGATCCGCTGCAACTGACCTTGGATAGCCGCCTCCAGCGGGTTGCCCAGGAGGCCCTGCGAGACACCTTAGAGAAGTACAGCGCCGCTAGGGGCACCGTCCTGGTGATGGATGTCAATACCGGTGCCCTGCGTGCCATGGCCGTAGAGCCCACCTTTGACCCCAATCGCTACTTTGACGCTGATTTAGAGTGGCTCAAAAACTGGGTGGTAAGCGATTTCTATGAACCGGGTTCGACCCTGAAGCCCATTAATGTGGCCATTGCCTTAGAGGCTGGGGCGATCGCCCCTGACAGCACGGTCTATGATGCGGGCCAAATCCAAATAGACGAGTGGACGATTGAGAACTCTGACTATGAGTCCAGTGGTCGTCAAGGCACGCTGACCATTACGGAGGTGCTCCAGTATTCCAGCAATGTGGGCATGGTGGGCATCATGAATCAGATGCTCGCCAGTGAGTTTTACGAATGGTTGGAAAAACTCGAACTGGACCAGCTCACGGGCATTGACCTGCCGGCTGAGGCGACACCGCCCCTGAAGGATCGAGAGCAATTTATCAATAGCCCGGTGGATGTGGCGACGGCCTCTTTTGGGCAGGGGTTGGTCTTGACGCCCTTAAAGTTGCTGCAACTGCATGGGGCGATCGCCAATGGTGGCAAGTTGGTCACCCCCCATGTTCTGGAAGGGCTACTGGGGGAGAACGGGGATCTGACCTGGCAACCGCAACGACCAGCCCCGAAGGTGGTGTTCTCACCGGAAACCAGTCAAACGGTGCTGCAGATGATGGAAAAGACGGTGAGTGACGGCTCGGGTAAGGCTGCGCAACTGCCGGGTTATCGGATCGCGGGTAAAACCGGCACGGCCCAGAAGGTGACGGAGTATGGCTATTACGGCGATGGTCGCATTACTAGCTTTGTGGGCATTTTGCCGGTGGAAGCACCGCGTTTTGTGGTGTTGGCGGTGATTGATGAGCCCTGGGGCGACAATATTTACGGCTCGACAGTGGCGGCTCCGCTGGTGAAAGAGGTGATGGATGCCCTGGTGGTATTTGAGGGCATTCCCCCGTCGTCTCCTCAAGCTTTGGGTGGGATTTGGGTGCGGCCTTAAGGATTCTTCCGCTTTGTGGGGAAAGCTGTAGATTGCGTTGCTGGGTAGCAAACGCACCACAGGCCAAGTCAAACCCTGCGGTGCGTTTGGGCATTTGCCCAACACACCCTACAGCTCATCGCCGATCGCCATTTGCAGGGTCTCTTGCAGGGTAATGAGACCACAACCGATGCCGCTTTCAGCCCAGGTCAAAAGCTGGGAAAGTCGATCGCTTTGGGGAGCGGTGGCATCGGCAACATTGCCAGCGGGGGGTTGCAGGGCAAAGAGCAGATCCTCAAATTGGGGGCGGGGCAGACCGCGCAGGGTTTTGAGGAGTTGCAGTCTTTGGGTGGGGCTGATTTTTGCAGATTTAGTGGGCGTTTGCAGGGTTTGGGTGGGCCAGGTGTCTTTATTCAATGGCGCGGTCTTTAATGCAGAGCCATCTTTCTGGAACATGCTGACTTCTCGCTCGTTACCTCGGAAGTCTTTCAGTTCAACGACTTCATCAATAAGAGACCGTACCCGAACGTCTTGATAGGGGGGCTTGCCGCACTCAATGGTTTCTTTGTGGTTGGCTAAGCGCTCATGGAGGCTATCCAGCTCGTAGAAATGAGGGGCTTGGGTGTTGAGGCAACTGGTGCAGTTGCAAGGGATCAGTTTATCGACCTGGATGCGATCGTAGGAACGATTGATTTTGTTGATTTCGTGGGTAATAACGGTCATGAGCTCTTTGGGGCGAATGCCGCTGACCCGGATGTGGATTTCGCCCTTGTGATACAACTCGGTGACTTCAGCGCGGGCGCTGCCGTTGGTGAGCACCACGCCGCTTTTCCACACCAGGGTTTGTCCTTCGATAAATTTGTGCATCTCCACAATGAAGCGGGTGAGGATGCCCTTGGGCATGAAGTCGTAGTGATAGCGCAACAGCAGATTGCCGGTGGTATCCCAGTCGTAGGCAGGGCCATCGGGGTTGAGCAGGTGGGGGGCAATGTATTGGTCTGGGGTGCCGGGGATCAGATAGCAGAGCTTAAACCGCATCATCAGTTGCAGCAGCTCATCCCGCAGATCGGCATATTCGGCAGCGCCCCAGATGGTATCGAGCTGTGCCCGACTAAAACGGCCTAAGTTGTCCCGAACGGCTTGGGTGTCCAGGGCTTGGTAAACCGCAGCGGTGCCCCATTCAGGCTTGAGGATGACGGTGCGCTTGAGCACCGGATCGTCTTGAAAGTGCAGAATCACCCCCAGGTCATGGAGGTACTGGCTGAGGTTGAGCATCCGCTGCTTGTCGGTGAGCTGACTGATGCGACACAGCTCATAGTATTTTTCGAGGGTAATAGTGTTGCAGTTTTGGGCGTAGTTTTCGAGGGCGGCGCGGACGCGCACCCAGACTTTGGGGAGTGGGGTACCCACATGGTCGAGCTGGACGATGCGCTGTTGGATGGCGGTTTTGACATCGCCTAGGCCCCGGTTGGTGGCCAGGTTAACGGCAAAGACTTTCTCTAGATTGGTGAATTCTCCCCGCAGCTGGCGCTCGTTGACTTCACATTGGCGGTCTTGCTTCTCGTTTTTGATAATAAAGACGGGACTATTGTCGCCGAGCAGTTCTACCACCTTCAGCCAGTAGTAGAGGTTGGCATTTTCTTCGCGGGTATCGACGACAAGGGCATAGAGGGAGCGCTTGGTGAGAAAAAATTGGTGGGTGGCATGGTAGATTTCTTGACCGCCAAAGTCCCACATATTGATGCGAAAGGGCGTGCCATCCGGTTGGTCAAATTCCCAAGGGCGAACGTCGATGCCTTCAGTGGAGTCTTCGTCCTGGGTCAGCCCATAGGCCGGATCGAGCAGCTTTTTAGAGAGCGAGGTTTTGCCCGCACCGCCCTCGCCCACAATGATGAATTTGGCTTCGTAGAGGGGCTCGGTGGCGGTGGGGTCGAGGGTCTGGAAGTAGTAGTCAAAGATGGCTGGCAGATCACCGGGATCTTGAGACTCCTTGGGACCCAGAATCTCAGGGGGAATGGGAATAGGGTTGCTCCGCAGATCAAGCTTCTCAAGGCTGGCGAGCTGGGCCAGACTATCCGGGATCGTCGTGATTTGGTTAGAGCTGAGGCCGAGCTGTTGGAGGCTGGCGAGCTGGACCAGACTATCCGGGATCGTCGTAATTTGGTTAGAGCTGAGGCCGAGCTGTTGAAGGCTGGCGAGCTGGGCCAGACTATCCGGGATCATCGTAATTTGGTTAAAGCTGAGACCGAGCTGTTGGAGGCTGGCGAGCTGGGCCAGACTATCCGGGATCGTCGTGATTTGGTTGGAGCGGAGGTCGAGCTGTTGGAGGCTGGCGAGCTGGGCCAGACTATTCGGGATCGTTGCGATTTGGTTAAAGCCGAGGCTGAGCTGTTGGAGGCTGGCGAGCTGGGCCAGACTATCTGGGATCGTCGTGATTTGGTTAGAGCGGAGGT
>JAQCKL010000303.1 GCA_027592485.1 Cyanobacteriota bacterium | reverse complement strand
TGGCACTCACCGGAGATGGGAAATGCTTCTAGCTTATGTCTTAATGCAATTGGCGACTGCTATAACCCAGCGCGGTATGGGACGAGCCATTGTCCTGAGAGGCCGTCGCCCCTCGGGACAATGGGGCCAACATCGGGATCGCCAAGGCGCGATGGTCAGGAAACCTAACAATACGGGCTGTATCCAGTCTTCGCACCCCAGCAAGGGGTTGGTCCCTTAGGGGAATCAGGTTAGGACAGCAGAGGCAAGCGTGCTCACGAGGCCAGTATCGATTTCACAATGGCTCTTTTCCCTAGGGATCGCTGGCATGAGCCTATGGGCCGTCAGTCCCTTAGTCCAAGCTGAAACGACAGATGGGGTGCGCCAACTTTTACAGACCAATGCCTGCGAAAACTGTGATTTGTCAGGAGCCGATCTACGCCGCCTCAACTTGGCCGATGCCAACCTGCAAGGGGCCAACTTACAAAGGGCACAACTCAATTTTTCTGACCTCAGTCGCGCCAACTTGAGCGGTGCCCATCTACAGCACGCCGAACTTTCTGGGGCACGATTCCAGGGGGCGATGCTGCGAGATGCCAATTTAAGCGGTGCCTGGATCAGCGATCCCTGTAGAAATCTCAACACCGATATTGGGTCCTTAGACTGCAGGGCCAGATCGATACTACCGGCTCTGGATTTAGACCAGTGTCAGGGAATTTCTGCTGATTCCCCAGCAGGGTACGCTGCTGCCGTTGTAGCGCTTCGGCGGGTCTGCCTAAGCGACTGGGTGATCAGAAACGTGATTTTCTACAACTATTCCAACCGCTGGGATAATCTGCCGACGGGAATAAACTTGATCGGGGCTGATCTTCGCGGAGCCAATTTATCTAGCGTCGATTTAGCCGGGGCCGATCTGCGCTACGCGCAACTGGCTGGGACCACGCTGGAATATACCGACTTTACCGATGCCCTGCTCATGGGGGCTGATCTGGGGGATCTAGATACAAGCCGTTTTGGTCGAGCCTTATTTACCCAAGTCGATGTCGTTAGGGCCTTGGCCGAGCTCTTAGAACGGCAAGATCTGCGTGATTGGGAGTCCGAAGCCATGGTCTATATTGGGGCGATGAATCGAGCCCAACAGGCCCAGTGGCAGCGCCACTCCGAATTTGCAGCAGAGCCAGAGCAGTTAGAGATCGCACCCTATGACCGCGCCGGAGCCTATGGGTATGAGGTAACAATAGTTGCAGATGATTTTGTCATTCACCTCGCTCGGCCCCAGCGCCATTACCTTAGGCGTTATATGGGCTTGGTGTATGTGGTCGTAACGGATGATGGTGAGACCGAAACCAGAATGATTCGCTGTGCATCCGATCAACCAGATAGCCTTAGGGCGTTGGCGTCCTTTGAACCCCAAGTTAGTAAGAATGCCGAGGTAGGCTGTCCAGAAGGGTGGGAGCCTCTGCCCTGAGTGCTGCTTATTATACAGCAGCTTTCTGGAAAGGCCAGGGCTGATGCATAGTAGTCGCCAGTCCGTTTAGGATAAAGCTGTGAGCGATCCTAGGGGTCCTCAGCAAAGGGGCCAGCGCCACATCAGCGGCAGACCTTGAGCGTGAGGTCGGATTGCCCAGGGGGCGATCGCCCTTCAGGTATCACAGTCACCCATCTGGTGAGACAAGACTGCTACACCACCATCGAGTTCATTATCCTCAACTCAAGCTGGGTTATTTAGACGGAATCCGATTTTTGCTGCGTAAGGTCACATTGACCCCCTCATTGGACTGAGCCAAAATCACGAGGGGAGTTGGTTTTGCCTTTTGATCCCAGTGCATTTGCGCAATGCGGCCTTGGATAGTGGGTTGCCATGAATTCTTTTCGATGTCAGCGCTGAGAAAATTTTCGATACAGTCAATGATTTGGCTAATTGTGGTTGAGGTCGCCTGGGTCGGTAGCTTCGCCAATTGAATTTGAATTCGAAACAGGACCCGCTTTTTGGCCTCGGGGCGATCGTGGGGGCGGTATTCGACATCAAATGTTTGATCAATTTGCCGCACCTGGCTGGCGATGCCAATGACGCCGCCTTCGGCCTGGCGAGGGCGTAGGGCAATGGCAAGCTCCTGTTTGATCTTGACCTTAAGCTGATTCACAATGGCAAAGTGAAAGAGCTCTTCCTCCATTCGCATCCGCAAATAGTCGAGATTAAACTCTCGGGAATGGATTAGATCCGGGTTGCGCTCCATCTTGGTAATGGTTCGTAGCGCCAACTTGATCTTTTTAGCGAATTCACGGTTTTTGTAGGTTTCAAAGCGCAATTGCTTGCGCAGTTTGTTTGCCTGAATCTGGGTGACAACGCCCAGAACAACCAGAAGGACCAGAAGGCCGCCTGAAGTCATCATCCATAGAACAGGACGATCAACGGGGGCCGTTGCCGGTGGAGCCTGGGCCACGGTGCCGTAGTGGGGGGTCGATAGAAATGTCATGGTGGTTAAAGTCAGGGCTCTACCTGTACCTACAAGCTTGCTCTGGGTAAGTCGGGGAAAACCAAACGAGATATGGCTTAGGGGATCCAACGGGTGCGATCGCTGCTGGCATCAAGATGACAGAGGCGGGGATAGTGGGTGTCATAACCCAACCCCCCTGGCCACCAAGGATCGAGAGCCCAGTACAGTTGACGACCGGTCAGCCCTGGACAATAGAAGTCGATCGCGTCCCCTAAGCTATGGCGATTTGGGTCGATAGATTCGCAACTTAGGCCGGAACGATTCGGGTCGTACCAATGGGTAATCAGAAAGGGACGACCGATACGATCTCGGGCCTCTTGAGCCAGGGTAGCCATCCGAATAATAGCGTCCACCGTGACTTGATGGGCGGGCATGAATAGGCCGCCACGGGTGGCCTCGGCCCAGGTAAAGCTACCGTTGTCAACGATGGCCGCGTCAAGATGGAGGGTGTCGGGTTGCCAGCGAGTGGGTCGCCTCGGCAAGATCTGAGGATGGGGTGAGGGCATGGCGTCTACCCCATCCCGATTCGCCCGCTCCATGCGTCGCAGCTTCTCAAACAACCACTGCAGGGTGGGCTGCCGCCCTTCCAGTTGTTGCCAACCCTGCACTAAACGAATCAATGCCTCCCGTTGCTCACCATTGCCGTCATAGGCGATCGGAACGGTTTCGAGAAAAGCCAGCAAGGCCCGATCAATCTGCGCTGCATTGTGGGCTAACTGGGCCGGGTCGTCTGTGTTGTCCAGCAGCACTTGGGGATCAATCCCCAGGTCTTGGATGGCAGCGGTACGGGAGCCGAGTCCTTGCCAGAGCCGATAGGCCTCCGTCAGGGCAAAGCGATGATGTCCCTTGCCTTGATAACCCCGAGGAATACCCTGCACAAAAGCGATCAGGACCGGATCAAGCTGGGTGAGATCGGTTTCGACCCCTTGGGTATTTCCCATCAATAGCCACCGGATAGTGGCCTCGCGGGAGTCCCTTTGGCCCCAGAGTTGCGCTAACCGTAAAAGGGCTTCCCGTTGATTGGGGTAACCCAAAAAATAGCGATCCACCTGCTGGATAAAGGTCAGGAGGGCTTTGTCTAGGGCCACCTCGTCAACGATGCCCACTGCATTGCTGAGCTTAAAGGCGGTAATCACAGCCCCATGGCTATCGAGTTTGCGCCAGATCCGAGCGGCTTCGAGGCAGGCTTGCTGCTGAAAGGTCAGGCGCTGGTAATGGGTCGGGGCTTGAGCCGCAAAGGCAAGCAGGGCTTTGTCTAGGTCCGTCAATTGTTCTGGGAAAGGCTGAATTGAGTAGTCAGCGGCAACATCCTCACCATAGGTTCGGACCAGCGTTTCTGCATCCGAGGGTTCAAGGCGGGCTGCAGGCAGATCACTCGGGGGGGGACTATAGCCCTCAGCGATGCGCTGGAGAAAGCGATCGCTATACCGCCCCAAGGGATGATCCCATAGGTCCGGCCCCTGCCACCCTTCGGCAGTGAGGTGATCGGTGAGGCTACGCAGGGTATTCGCCGCATATCGAATTTGCTCTGGCAACGTATTGACCTGGGAGGGAGGAATCCGATTGGCCGGAGCAATCCCTAGGCCTGTTTCCCCATCCTCTAGGGGGGGGGCTTGCTGGGTCTTGTAGAGAGCGGCCAGAATTGGCTTATGGATGCCAGCGCGGATCGCTTCGATGCGGTAGTAAACGTCACGCTGATCAGAGGAAAGCTTTGCCATCGGGGAAAGTAGGGACAGTACCTGCAATATCCCCAAAGTTTAGGACGTTTATCAAAAATTCAACCATTCCCCTAGGGTGATACCCATAAGAGGCAGTTTGCAACGCCTTATCCCGTTCATTCGAACCTAGGGACGACCCAGAACGAGCAATGGCAACCCCAGGGATCCAATCGATGTACTGACTGCCTACAGTCGTATCCAATACCGGCCTACCTCCTTTTCAAACAGCCCCTAAACTGATTGGGGCAGCCCCAGCGCCCAGCAGACTTTGCTTAACATCTGTGTCATTGCTAGGGAACATCATCTTTTTGAGCCCATTCACGAGGTCTGATCTATCGCTATGGAGCACAACCCAGCACCGGCACCCTTGACCTCGGTCCTACCCCACATTCGGCTTGTGGCCACGGATATGGACGGTACCTTAACGCGCCAAGGGAGCTTTACCCCAACCCTGCTCAGCACCTTGGACGCGCTGGCCCAAGCCAACATACCCGTGATGATTGTGACCGGGCGATCCGCAGGGTGGGTCCAGGGGCTGGTCCATTACCTGCCCATTGTGGGGGCGATCGCCGAAAATGGGGGCGTCTTTTTCCAAAAAGGGAATACAGAGATCCATTGGCTAGTTGACCTCCCTGACCGGTCTCACCATCGTCAGCACCTAGCGACCTTATTCACCGTTTTAAAGGAGACCCATCCGTTCCTGAGGGAGTCAGAGGATAACCGATTTCGCCTCACAGACTGGACCTTTGATGTGCAAGGGCTGAGTCAAATGCAAATTACCGCCTTGGCGACAACCTGCGAACAAGCGGGTTGGGGGTTTACCTACAGCACGGTGCAATGTCACATCCGCCCGATCCTTCAAGACAAAGGGCCAGGACTACGACAGGTTCTGCAACGGTTTTTCCCCGCCATTGGCCCCCAACAGGTCCTGACCATGGGGGATAGCCCAAATGATGTCGGTCTCTTTGACCCGTCCCAGTTCCCTCATTCTGTGGGGGTAGCCAATGTTCGTCACTACCGTGAGAGTCTGCCCCATCAACCCCGCTTTATCACCCGTGACGCTGAGGTCGCTGGCTTTCAAGACGTCATGGAACAGCTCCTAGCTATTCAAGGGGATCCTTGCCCTAGTAGCGTTTGGCCGTCGTCACCCTCTCTTCCAGCACTGGGATAGATTCCCCCTGGTCGTCAACCCGATAGACAGCCAGCTCGGTCTCACTAATGTGGTACGCGTAATTATCCTGGAGAGCGATATAGCCCATATCGATCCCTTCTATCGCCTGCACTTCTTCTGTAACCAGCACTTGAGAGGTGCCAATTTCGTTACTCACATAAATAGGGCGACCTTTGGGCGTACAGATATAAACCAGGAAGCTAGCCGTTTCATAGTAGGCAGCAATGGTGTTAGGCCCACCGCAATGGTTGTCCAGAGCCGCACTGAGGATATCTTCTCCTCCTCCACTTTGGGCAGTAGCAGGAGTGCTGGGACTGACCCCTTCCACAAAATCGGCCCTCACCCAACCCTTGATATCGCCGTTGGTGAGGCGAATGTAGTACCAGTCATCATCACTAACAGCAGTGGCGATGCGGAGTACCTCAACGGCATCTCCGGCCATCCCCGCGTCGATCACTTCCGCATCGATCCTGGGATGGGTTCTGACATTGATTTCGGCATCAGGGTTTTGGGCGGCTAAAACAGTGTCTTGAGGGGCCGATAGAGCTTCCCCCTCCAAACCACTGTTTTCCTCTAAGAGGATGTTTGAAAAGTTATTCGGTGTCAAAATCGCTACGCGAGT
>JAQCKL010000302.1 GCA_027592485.1 Cyanobacteriota bacterium | reverse complement strand
CAAGAACAGCAACAGGTCCTCAAAAATTGCAGTCTCGTCGCTCTCTGCCATGCTGATTGGGGGTGGGGGCTTCTATTATGCGACGCAATCACGAAGACCTACGACTAGAACCCATCTACCTTATGAATTCTGCCTACTTCAGCATGTATCGCCATAAAAATCAACAATGAACAGGATTCGACGTCACTTCCATGGGGTGGGCGCGGCGCTGTGGCTGATTTTGCGATCGCCGCGACCCTTCTAAATCGGGCAACTGGTCGTGGGGCAACAGCAGTTGACTGCTCCGAAGCTGGCGGGGTTGGCGGGAAATCAGCCCTCACTTTTCGAGGGTGAGCACCATTGGGTGGACCGTGGGGGGCGTGGTTTTGAAGTAGGCCTGCATGCCCCGCTGAGCGGGGGGACGACCGTTGAGCTTGGTGTAGTAGTAGATGAAGGCCAAGTATTGACCTTGGTTTGGCCTGTATGGGAGGGCCATGGCGCTCCACCGCGTTCCCGTCAGTCTGACTCAGGCTTGGGTTTCCTGGGTTTGCTCTCGAACCAACGTACTCCAGTTGTCATCGGTCACTGCTGCGGCTAGGTCCGCCGGTTGCCCGGTGCCCTTCGCCTCAGCCTGATCCGGCTCTTGGGAGAGGGAGCCATCCGCCATGGCGCGGCGGAGCTTCAGCTTTTTCGCTTCATAGGCTTCCCGCTCTGCCGCCGACATCACCTGGGTCGCCGCTTCGCGAATGGTGCCAGCCCAGGTGCCATCGCCGTTGCCCGGTGGGGGACTCGGCAGGGCCGCAATCCATTCATCCCGCAGCGCTGCCATGGCGTCGCGTTTTGGAAACTTGAAGGGTTGGACCCTCACAAAGGCACAGACCGCTTCTCCCTTTTGGGTGAGGTGGCTGCGCAGGGACAGGGCGACGTTGCGGGAGCAGCCAATAAATTGGGTTTGGCGATCGCGATCGAGCACCGCATAAACCCCCGCCACCTTGGCATTCTGGGCAAGATCACACCAGTCAGTCACAGCCCAGATGGTATCGACAGCAGCCTCTGGGACAGGGACCGCCGTCGTTTCCACCTCATGTTCGTCGGCAGCGCTATACAAAAAGTCGTGGAGACCCTGATGGGCGACCGGGATGTTCTGGTGCTCGATCGGGTTGGTGTTTTCGGGGGGCAAGGGTTTTGCTGCGTTGACGACAGGGTTCCATTATCGTCTGAACCGGTTGGATTACGTCATTGGGTGCGCTTCCTAGCGCACCCAATGCGGGGCGGATCCCTACGGAGCCACCACAAAGTTCACCAGCTTGCCCGGTACCACAATTACCTTCTTCACCGTTTTCCCTTCGATATAGCGCTGGGCCAGTTCTGACTCCCGAGCATATTGCTCTAAGGCGACTTTGTCAGAATCAGCGGGGACGGTGATGGTGCCTCGGGTCTTACCCATAATTTGGATCACCAGGTTGATTTCGTCGGCCACGAGGGCCGATTCATCTAACACCGGCCAGGGCTGGATGTGAATGGACGCCGTTTGCCCAACTTGTTTTGGCCCCAATTGCTGCCACAGCTCTTCGGCCATGTGGGGGGCAAAGGGGGCGATTAACTTCACCAGGGTAGTGATGCCTTCGGCGTAGACGGGGGAATCGGTACATTTCGCATCGGTGAGGGCGTTGCTGAGCTTCATCAATTCCGATACGGCGGTGTTGAACTGGTAATCCCCTTCGATGTCTTCGCTGATTTCCTTGATGGCGATGTGAATAGCGCGGCGCAGGTCTTTTTCGGGTTTGGACAGGTCACCGGGGGCGGGCGCAAGGGTTTGCGCCCCCACCCCCCCGGATTGCCCGATGAATTCTGTCACCAACCGCCAGACCCGGTTCAAAAACCGGTATTGCCCTTCTACGTCGGCGTCATCCCATTCCAAGTCCTTTTCGGGGGGAGCCTTGAACAGGATGAACATGCGGGCGGTGTCGGCCCCATATTTAGACAACACATCCTGGGGGGCGACGCCGTTGTATTTGGATTTCGACATCTTCTCGTAGAAGACCTCTAGGGGATCACCGGTTTCTGGATCCACGGGCTGGTCGGCGTCGGCAATGGCGGGAATGGGGATGTACTTGCCGGTCTTGGGGTTTTTGTAGGTGATGTTTTGCACCATGCCCTGGGTGAGCAACCGGCTGAAGGGCTCGTCGCAGGTGAGGAGGCCGCGATCGCGCAGTACCTTCGTAAAGAACCGCGAATAGAGCAGGTGCAAGATGGCATGCTCGATGCCGCCCACGTACTGGTCTACGGGCAACCAGTCGTTGACCTTATCGAAGTCAAAGATGGCCTGGTCATTGCGGGCATCGGCGTACCGCAAGAAATACCAGGAGGAGTCAATGAAGGTGTCCATGGTGTCGGTTTCCCGCTGGGCCGGTTCCCCACAGGTGGGGCAGGGGACATTCACCCAATCCCCCAATTGCGAGAGGGGAGAGGCACCGCGACCGCTGAATTCCACATTTTCCGGCAGCTCCACGGGCAACTGTGCGTCGGGGACCGGGACGGTGCCGCAACTGGGGCAGTGAATCACCGGAATCGGCACCCCCCAGTAGCGCTGGCGGGAAATCAACCAGTCCCGCAACCGGTAGTTGACTTGGCCCTGGCCTTTGCCTTCTGCTTCTAGCCAAGCGATCGCCTGGGCCACGCTCTGGCCTTCCCCTTTACCAGCCGGGGTGCCATTTAAGGGACCCGAGTTGACCATTACCCCATCCCCTGGCCAAGCCTCGGCCATGGTGTCGCCGCTGAGGGTTTCACCGACGAGCTGCACCACCACCTGGATGGGGAGGCCATACTTGCGGGCAAATTCAAAGTCCCGCTGGTCGTGGGCGGGGACGGCCATGATCGCGCCAGTGCCATAGCCCATCAGCACGTAGTCGGCAATCCAAATGGGGATTTTGGCCCCATTTACGGGGTTGGTCGCATAGCTGCCGGTCCAGACGCCACTTTTCTCTTTGGTGTCGTCGGTGCGATCGATGTCGCTTTTGGCGGATGCGGCTGTTTGGTAGGCTGCGATCGCCTCAGCCTGCTCAGCAGTGGTCAATGTTGCCACCAGGGGATGTTCGGGGGACAGCACCATGAAGGTGGCTCCCCAAAGGGTGTCGGGGCGGGTTGTGAAAACCTCGATTCTCTCGGTGTTACTAACTTGGATTGAGGCAAATCCATGATCTTCCAACCATCTACGATTTCGCTCGTAAAGCCAGCTTCCAGAAGGGAAATCCCTGACTCGCATTTCAGCAATATTTCGGCGAACTCTCTGCCAGAGACCAACTTTACGGCTAGTTACCGTATTGCTTATAGAGGATGAACTGGCAACCTCAAACGTCACCACAGCCCCGGTGGATTTGCCAATCCAGTTTTCTTGCATCACCCGTACCCGCTCCGGCCAACCGGGGAGTTTGTCGAGGTCCTGCAACAGCTCTTCGGCGTAGTCGGTGATTTTCAAGAACCACTGCCGCAAGAGCTTGCGCTCTACTTTGGCTCCGGATCGCCAGGATCGCCCGGCGCTGTCCACCTGCTCATTGGCGAGGACGGTCTGATCGATCGGGTCCCAGTTCACCGCCGCCTCTTTTTGATAGGCCAGCCCTGCCTTCAAAAATTGGATAAAGCTCCACTGGGTCCATTTGTAATAGTCGGGGGCGCAGGTGGCGACTTCCCGATCCCAGTCGTAGGAGAGGCCCAATTGCTGGAGCTGGGTTTTCATTTGCTCAATGTTTTGCTGGGTCCACTGGGCGGGGTGGATGCCGCGATCGATGGCGGCGTTTTCGGCGGGCAACCCGAAGGCATCCCAACCCATGGGGTGCAGGACGCGATAGCCCTGCATGCGACGGACCCGCGCCACGACGTCGGTGATGGTGTAGTTACGGACATGGCCCATGTGCAGGTTCCCGGAGGGGTAGGGGAACATGGAGAGGGCGTAGAACTTGGGTTTGCCAGGATCTTCGGAGGCGCGATCGAGGCCCTGGTCAGCCCAGGTCTGCTGCCATTTGGCCTCAATGTCTGCGGGGGTATATCTTTGTCCTTGGGGGGCCGCCACAGTTACTACTCCAGATCTGCATTACTTAGTCCTGCACTATGCTGCCATAAGGGGTGCGATCGTGGCGCTGATCAACCTGCTATGCAATGGAAGGGACGGTTAACAGAAGGGTGACAACTGCCCCCCGCAGAATCCTTTTGATGGTGATAGATGCAGGGTAACGCCCTAGAGACAGCGCTATGGCTTTGCAACTCACGATGACCTATCCGAACAGCTTCCCTGATGCCCTCGGTCATACGCGGGAGCAGTTTGAGCAGGAGGCCAAGGGGGCGATCGCGGTAAAGCTTTTTGAAATGGGGCGGCGATCGTCTGGGATGGCGGCGGTGTTGTTGGGGGTGGAGCGAAAAACGGTTCTATTTAAGCTAGCGGGCTATGGGGTGCCGCTGATTGACCTTGCCCCAGCAAAACTCCGCTCTGATCTGGATAGCATCACGAACTGGGTCAAGTCGCTTCTTTGGATGAGGTTCTGCTTGTATGGGGTAGAGCATCTGTAGCTTAGTGATGAATAAACCCTAAACACCCTGAGCGCCATGCTGGAGGGATGATTATACTGAACCATTCCACCTAATCACCCCTATTGGGGTGTTGGGCAGACGTATTTCCACATAATCACCCGGATCAGGTGATTAGGCTGACAGATTTCCACCTAATCACCCGTATCGGGGTGTTATACAGAACGATTCCCTCTAATTAATAGTTATGTTTCCGAGCCTCTAGCAGAACCAGGCAATTGATTCAAGACACAACTTTTTAGTGCTCCAGAAGGCTTTATCAGCCGTCAAGCAAATATCGGCTTTGCGTCCGCTGTTTCACCTTTTGTAGTACTATTTCTTAATAGCTCTACGCCTAGGGAACAGTCACATGGTTACGTTAAGTGTTGAAAAAGCCAACAAATTGAACCTTGCTGAAATCCCATCCGCAGGTAGTACTCGTCTAGGGCAGAGAAGGCTTCGTACACAGCCACAACAAGTAAAAGTTGTTTCTCTTTTCTCTGGTTGCGGCGGTATGGATATGGGATTTTCAGGTGGATTTGAATTTTTAGATAATTGGTATGAAGGTTTACCCTTCGATATTGTGTGGGCAAATGACATCAATGAGTTTGCTTGCAGAACTTATAAACATAATCTCGGCAACGAGATAGTTTGTGGTGATGTTTGGGATGTGCTAGATACAATGCCTGATTCTGCTGATGTGGTTATCGGTGGGTTTCCTTGCCAAGATATTTCTGTGAATGGTAAGTGCGCTGGTGTCAGTGGTTCCAGAAGTGGACTGTATAGAGCAATGGTCGAGGCAGTTAGAAGGCTAAAGCCGAAAATATTCGTAGCTGAAAATGTGAAAGGGCTGCTGATGCGGAATAACAGAGCATCTTTGGAGAAGGTAATCTCAGATTTTACAAGAATTGGTTATCAAGTTGATTACCGTCTTTATCACGCGGCAGATTTTGGAGTACCTCAAACGAGAGATCGCGTTTTTATTGTGGGAACACAACCAGGAATAAACTTTCAACCTCCAAAGACAGTTCTCTCAAAGGGTGAACATATCACAGCTTCACAGGCAATATCTGATTTAGAAACAATCCCAGAAGATGAGTCAATAAACCATGTTTGGAGCAAGGCAAATCGAAGCCCTGAGCAAGGTGACAGATGTTTGAAAGCTGATAGACCTGGCTATACAATACGTGCAGAATGTCATGGAAATATCCAATTTCATTATAGCCAACCAAGAAGAATTTCTATGCGGGAAGCAGCTCGAATTCAGTCTTTCCCAGATGATTTTATTTTTCAGTCTAAGCTGCGCGAAACGGAGCGCCAAGTCGGCAATGCTGTGCCACCTGTATTATCGTGGCACATTGCAAAGGCTGTATTTCGCGTACTAAATAAGTGAATGAACATTACTGAAGGGCACTTCGAATAAAAGATTTGTTTAACAAGCTAGTGGTTGCAAAAA
>JAQCKL010000301.1 GCA_027592485.1 Cyanobacteriota bacterium | reverse complement strand
TCTTGCCTGTTGATGCTGTGTATGGCGCGGTTGCCATAAAAAAACGCTCGACCACCATAGCCGAGCGTTGTCCGGAGTTTCAACCGCGAACCCTAGAAAAGGCCCAACGTTAGAGAGGTACTAATCGGGAAGGTCGCCCCGATCCCTAACCACAGCGTCACCAAGGTGCCAAACAAAAACACAGTGGTGGCAACAGGACGGCGGAAGGGATTTTGAAACTTGTTGACGCTTTCAATGAAGGGCACCAGCATCAAGCCCAGGGGAATGGCGGCCTGCAGCATCACACCCAACAACTTATTGGGGACCACCCGCAGAATTTGGAAGGTGGGATAGAGATACCACTCAGGCAAAATTTCCAGGGGGGTTGCAAAGGGATCAGCGGGCTCACCCACCATGCCAGGGTCTAGCACTGCCAAGGCCACGCAGCAGGCCAAGGTGCCCAGCATCACCACCGGAAAAATATAAAGCAGATCATTGGGCCAAGCGGGCTCACCATAGTAGTTATGGCCCATGCCCTCCTTCAGTAGCGCTCTCAATTTAGGATCGCTTAGATCCGGTTTTTTGATAGTTGCCATAGGACTGAGACAGGAAAGAGTATCAACAGCTTAATAAGGACCTTGGCCAGCGCCCCAGAGAAACACTGGCCAGAACAAAAAGTGAGTTAGAGGGGGCCAGAAATGCCCTGCTTCCGAATCATCAAAAAGTGCAGGAGCATGAAGGCTGCAATGGACCAAGGCAACACAAAAGTGTGCAAGGTGTAAAAGCGCGTCAAGGTCGCTTGACCCACGGCTTCACCACCCCGCATCAACTCAACGATGGTAGAACCCACCACCGGAATTGCGCTCGGTACGCCAGAAACAATCTTCACAGCCCAATACCCAACCTGATCCCAAGGCAAGGAGTAACCGGTCACCCCAAAGGTAACGGTAATTACTGCCAGCACCACACCGGTTACCCAGGTCAATTCCCGAGGCTTTTTGAAGCCGCCGGTGAGGTAAACGCGGAAGACGTGGAGAATCATCATCAACACCATCATGCTGGCGGACCAGCGATGGATAGAGCGGATCAGCCAACCAAAGTTGACATCGGTCATCAGGTATTGCACTGAGGCAAAGGCCTCAGTCACCGTCGGCTTGTAATAAAAGGTCATTGCAAAGCCGGTGGCAAACTGGATGATGAAGCACATGAGGGTGATTCCCCCCAGGCAATAGAAAATATTGACGTGGGGAGGAACGTACTTGCTGGAGATATCGTCGGCTAGGGCCTGAACTTCCAGTCGTTCGTTAAACCACTGATATACTTTAGAGTCGGTAACTTGCTTGGTAAACATTGAAGCGTCAGGCGATTCTATAGCTATGCATTCCTTAAAGAATCTAACACAGTCAAAACCTTCTCCTAGCAAGACAGAGAAAAGATTTTGCCCCGTAAAACTTTAGGGGCAAGGGAAGGCGGGTTTCCCAGGGCAAAGCATTTACTCTGGGCGGATTCAAATCGCCATTCATATTCGTTACAGTTCGTTACGGAACGGGCGGGTTCGTGGAACTTAAGGGGGTTGCCTTGGCGATTGGGGCACTTAACCCCTGATCCCATTTAAGATCCTTGTAGGTAGGCATTAGACTTCAGCCTATGGTGATGCCCACCTAGGCGATGGGACGCGTGCTTTACCTCCTTACTATTTAAATTGTGCTATGGGCAAGCAGTTCGTCCGTTGGATAGTGGCGATCGGGTTGGGGATCAGTCTGGTATTCGGACTGATGCCTGGCCCGGCGATCGCCGTCACGGATGAGTACCAGTTGGTCTCAGAGGTGTGGCGGCTGGTGAACCGCACCTATTTAGATGAAACCTTCAATCATCAGAATTGGTGGTTTGTGCGCCAACATGGCCTGAACCAGCCCCTCCCCGATCGCGCCGCTGCCTATGATGCGATTCGACAAATGCTGGCAAGCTTGAATGATCCCTACACCCGGTTTTTGCCGCCGGAACAGTATCGGAGTTTGCAAACCAGCACCTCCGGTGAGTTGACGGGGGTGGGTTTGCAAATCGCGAAGGATGAGCAAGATGGCACCTTAGCGATCATTGCCCCGGTGGAAGGCTCTCCGGCGGCGGCGGCAGGGTTGCAACCCCGAGATCGCATTCTGGCGATTGATGGGGTCTCCACGGTAGATCTCAGCCTGGATGAAGCGGCCAATCGGATGCGGGGCACCCTGGGCACCACGGTGAACCTCACCTTTAAACGGCAACAGGCCGCCCCAGAGGCGTTGGACCTGGTGCGCGATCGCATCAACCTCAACCCCGTCTCGTCCCGTTTGAGCCATATTCAGTCCGGCTTTGATGTGGGCTACATCCGGCTGAGTCAGTTCAACGGCAATGCAACGGCTGGCGTCGCCGCCGCGATCGCTGAGTTTGAAGCCCAAGGGGTGGCGGGCTACATCTTAGATTTACGCAACAATCCTGGGGGGCTGCTCACCGCTGGCATCGAAATTGCCCGCCAGTGGATTGACGAGGGCACTATCGTCTACACCGTTGATCGGCAAGGGGTTTTGGATAGCTTTGAAGCCAAGGGCTCGGCCCTCACCGATGCCCCGCTAGTGGTGCTCGTGAACGAGGGCACCGCTAGCTCCAGCGAAATTTTGGCCGGGGCTTTGCAAGATAACCATCGCGCCCAATTGGTTGGCACCCGGACCTTTGGTAAGGGGCTGATTCAATCGCTATTTGATCTGTCTGATGGTTCTGGCCTGGTGGTGACCGTGGCTAAGTACGAAACCCCGGCCCACCACGACATTAATCGCTCTGGGATTCGCCCCGATCAGCGGGTCTCATCCAGCCCGACCACCCGAGAGGAGGTGGCAACGGAGGACGATCAACCCTATCAGGTGGCAGTCGATCTACTAGCAGCGGCGATCGCGCCCTCCCATGGCTAAACCCCATCATGGCCCTTAACCACCGTGGACCCTAAGTCCAGACGCACCTATCACGATCCACTCCACGGGGCAATCACGCTGGATGCCCGAGATCCGGTGGAAGCGCTATTGATTGACCTGATCGACACCCCGCCCTTCCAGCGATTACGGCGCATTCGTCAACTGGGACCCGCCAGCCTTACCTTCCACGGGGCGGAAAGCTCGCGGTTTACCCATGCCCTTGGGGTGATGGCTTTGGCCCGTCGGGCCTTTGATAGCTTGGCCAGTCGCCATCCGGCACTCCGCCCCCATCGGGCTGCGACCCTCTGTGCAGCCCTGCTCCACGATATTGGCCATGGTCCCTTTAGCCATACAGCGGAGGAGATCTTCGCCACCCACCATGAATACTGGACCCGGCGGATTGTGCAAACGTCGCGCCCGATCCGCGATCGCTTAGACGGCTACCACCGGGACTTGGCCGATGAGATTGTCAGTATTTACAACCACTGTCATCCGATGCCGGTGCTGTGGCAGTTGGTGTCGAGTCAATTGGATTGCGATCGCCTCGACTATTTGATGCGAGACAGCCACTCCACCGGGGCCTCCTATGGTCATTTAGATCTAGAACGCATCCTGAATGCCCTCGATATGGATGCAGAGACGCAGCAGTTGGTGGTGGCCCACAAGGGGCAGACGGCGGTCGAACATTATCTGCTGGTGCGCTATTTCATGTATGCCCAGGTGTACAACCACCCCAAAAATCTGGCGGCAACCTGGGTGCTACACCAAGCCTTTGAGCGTGCCCGCCATTGCTTCATCCATGACACCCTAGAGGCCGATGCGATCGTGACCCACTGGCTGTCACAACCCAGTCAAACCTGGACCTTAGAGACCTATTTGGCCGCAGATGACATTGTTTTTACCTATCATCTCCAGCGTTGGCAGCACCATGCAGATGGGATTTTGGCCGATCTGTGTCGTCGGTTTTTAGATCGGGATTTACTAAAGGCCCGTGATGTCTCCATGCTGTCCTTAGAAGGGCAGCAGCAGCTTCTCACCGTGGTGAGCACTGCGCTGACGCAACAGGGGCGATCGCCAGCGGTCTACTGTGGCCTGTCCCGGAGTCAAAGCCGGGGCTATACCCTCTATCAGCAGGGGATTGATCTGCGTATCGAGGGGAAATGTGTCGATATCAATCAGGTCTCCCCTGTGGTTGAACCGCTGACTCGGGTGCATCAACGCACCTGGTTAATCTATCCAGCGGATTTAAAGGCCCTGGTGAATGCCCAGATGCAGGCTTAATTTTTACCCATGGTGGTTATTTGACACTGACAAATCGTTCCTGGGCCATGGTCCGCAATCGATGCAGATCCTCCCGGCGGCTGATGGAGAGGGGGACGGTGGCTTTGACCTCCTCCACAATCAGATCCGTATCCACAGGCCGTTGCTCATGGATAGCCCGATAGAGGGCCGTAATCACCACCTGTTCGATCTCCGCCCCGCTAAAACCGTCGGTGACCTGCACCAGATCCGCCAAATTAAAGCGCTGGGGGTCCTGCTTCCGGCGTCTCAGGTGAATTTGAACGATCGCGGCCCGCTCCACCTCGTTGGGCAGATCCACAAAGAAAATCTCATCGAAGCGGCCCTTGCGCAGCAGCTCGGGGGGAATGCGGGTGAGGTCATTGGCGGTGGCGACCACAAATACCTGTTCTGACTTTTCCTGGAGCCAGGTCAAAAAGGAACCAAATAGCCGCCGACTGAGGCCGCCATCGTTGTCGTTATCCGACTGGCCAAAGCCCTTTTCAATTTCGTCAATCCACAACACCGCTGGGGCCATGGTTTCTGCCAGGGTCACTGCCCGCCGAAAGTTTTTCTCCGATTCGCCGATGTATTTGTCATAGAGGCGGCCCGCATCGAGTTTGAGTAGGGGCATCGACCATGTGCGGGCAATGGTTTTGGCGGCCAGGGATTTACCGCAGCCTTGGATGCCCACAATCAAGATGCCGCGTGGGGGGGGCAAGTTAAAGGCTTTGGCCTGGGCACCAAACCCGACCCGAGCACGGGTGAGCCAGTTTTTCAGCCCTTCAAAGCCCCCCAGTTGGGCGGGGTTCATTTCGGCGGGGATGTAGTCGAGCAGCCCATCTTCATGGAGCACTTGCACCTTGCGCTGCAGCACCCGATTGACATCGTCGGCGGAGAGTTTGCTGTCATGGAGGGCGGCGTAGGCGATCACTTTGCGGGCCTGTTGCAGGGTCATGCCGCGCATGGCTTGCACCAGGGCATTAATGCCGTCGGGCTGAATCTCGACTTTGATTTTGCCCCGCAGCGATCGCACCACTTCTGAAATGGTTTGGTACAGCTCTTCGGGCTGGGGCAGCTTTAGGTCAAAGTAGACCACTTCTTGGGCCAGGTCGGGGGGCAGGGTAATGCTATGGCCGGTGAGCACGAGGGTGGAGCGGCTCTGGCTAAATTGCTGCACCACTTCGCGCATTTGGCGGGCGACGACGGCGTCGTCTAGGTGGCGGGCTAGGTCTTTGAGCCAGTAGATGGCGGGGTAGGCCATGGTTTCGATATGGCGGAGCATATCGAGGGGCTCGGCGGTTTTACCGATCGCTTGGGGGGGTTGCTTTTCTGGGGGGGCGTATTCGTTGGTCCAGCGGTTATGGATGTTGCCTTGGGCGCGGGTGAGGCCCTGGGCGATGCTCCATTCAAAGACGGCTAGCTGCATGTCGTTGATGGCGGTGTTGATCAGCGATCGCACCCGTTCTTCTTCGACGGTTTCGATCACGATCACCCCATGGAAGGACATGACCAGGGTTTGGAAGTGGCTAACGCTGCTGGGAGAGGACATGGCAGGGCCTGATGGGGGCGATGGTTTTAGGATGCCCTGGGTTTGAGCTGCTAAAACTATGGGGAGTCCTGCTACCGCTGCTGACCGATGACCCAAGAGGAATTGCTGAGGCTGATTGATCAGGCTGCTGAGGAGGGCTGGACAGAGCTGGATTTGGCAGGCCAGAACTTGACGGAGCTGCCGCCGGAGATTGGTAAGCTCACCCAGCTACTGGAGTTTAGACTAGCAAGCTAAAAAAAGGCGTTCCCAAAGCAAGTCAGGAGC